>JAUIMA010000420.1 GCA_030432675.1 Candidatus Hydrogenedentota bacterium
CGAGTTGCCAATAGTTGGCCGGGTCCACATAGCCAAAGACGAGGCCCGCGCTTTCGTCCGACGGTCCGGGAAAACGCAGGTAGCTTTCATACTGAAATTTCTGGGTGCGATTGGGGCGGAAGACACCAATGAGTGGTGTCGCCTTGGCCACCGCTTTCAGATGGCGGCTCTTTCCTTCGTCGGCGATGACCGACATGCCCGTTGGATTGCCGGTAGCGACTTCCCAATAGGCGGGCACGCCACCGGGGGTATCCTCGGCGAAATTAAAATGATGACGGGAGATGAGCGAAATGTCGTGTGCCGGTTGCCACGGGTCTTTGACGGGTTGGGGGCTCACCGAGCCCGACTTCACGATACGGAAAAGATCCTGCGTCGCGCCATACTTGTCCACCATGATTCCTGTGAGCGAATCGGCGGTGATATCCAGAATGACCGAACCGTGTTCCACGCTGATGGAGCGCATGACCGGGCTGGTGCCCATGCGGCCATTGGTGGTGCCGCCATGGCCGGCGACAATGGAGACGGACCCTTCATTGGGCTGGAGTCCTGCGCTCTTTCGATAGGCGCCGTCTCCCTTGGGGTTGCCATCGCCATCATCCAGGATGACGCCTTCGGCCACGGTGGGCGTGGCGTAGGCCCCATCCATGAGCATGCTCCGCTCGTAGATGTGGGAGTGTCCGGTGAGGGTTAAGTCAACCCCGGCGGACTCGAGGATAGGCATAAAGGATTCCCGCATTTCGATTTCCCGGTGTTCCGCATCGCTGTCGTGGGTTCCCTTACTGTAGGGGGGGTGGTGCCAGAAGGCGATGAGCCATTGGGCGCTCGTTTGCTCCAGATCGGCGCGCAGCCACTGGGCCATGGCCCCATCGGGTTTTCGGTCGAGATCGTGGGAGTCCAGACAAATGAAGTGCACGCCCGCGATGTCAAAAGAGTAGTAGGCTTCGGTGCCGGAGGCTGCACCGCCCACTTCCCCGGCAGTGGGGACGACGTAGGCGTCGAAGTAAGGGCCGTAGCCGGAAATGCCCCGGGAGGTGACGCCTTCATGGTTGCCGATGGCGGGCCAGCAGACCGTGTTGCGCAGGGTAGATTGATAGGGTTCAAAAAAGCGCTTCTGAAATTCCCAATCGGTGCCATCGTCATAGGCCATGTCGCCGACATGGAGGAAATGATCGAGGGGGCGTTCGGACTTGGCGGTGAACTCGTTCATGGCATCAAAGACCATGATCTGTTCTTTGCTGCCTTTGCCCGAGTCGCCCAAGACCCATATGCGCATGTCGGGTGCACTGTCTGCGGCGGGGTGGGTCTTGAAATGGTGGGCCTTATCGCCGCCAGCCAGGCGCGTGTCTCCGTCATACACGGCATAGTAGTACGTATTGCCGGGTTTCAGGCCTTTCACGTGGGCTTCATATTGATAGGTGTCGGGCGCTGTCGACGGGTCGTGGTCTTTCGGATTGCGTTTGGCCGCAGACTCTGCGGGTTCCTTGTAGAGACGAGGAACGTCGTTCTCTGCGCCCACATCCTCCGAGACGCGCAGGGTGATCGCGTTGCCAGACACGACCTGATCTAAGGTTTCCGGTGCCAGGCCATAGCGAAGTTCGGGCGTGCTCATGCCCTCCGTGCGCCATACCACCACCATCGATTGTGGTGTGCCCATTTGGAGATAGGGTCCACGGTAGAGGGAGGCACCATGTGAATAGGTCGCAATGAGAAGCAACGTGGGTAGAAGCGCATACGTCCGTCGTAGAAAAGAGGTGTGCATGGGTGGTGCTCCAATCGGGGTGAATGGTATGTGCTGGTCTCTCAGCTGGGACAACCAGCATAGCGCGTGTTGTGCGATTTCGTCAACGGCGTTGTGGTATCGCACGGCACGATTTTACGCTGACGGCGTAGATTTCCTGCGGGATGCAACAGTTTGTGGTGTTCAATAAGATCCGGTAAATAGTGATACAGGACACCGTTGTCATGGTTTTCCATTGTTGATTCAGAAAAAGTGATCTATACTTAGGCTATGGGAGTGGCGGCAGTGTTTTAATTGATTTTCGAGGTGAACGGGTTGGGAGGCATGAATATGGTTGAGCCGTCGAATCCTGTACTGCGTTTTTCCACAGGCGCGCGGTCGTGTTGCGCGTGGTCCATAGTGGAAAGGCCGATCCGCGTGTGCCGTGGATGTGGGAGGGCTTGGACGCGTGGCTAAGTCGTGGAACGTTCTGGTCGTTGAAGATTCGCCCGAAGATTACGAAATGGTGGTGCGCACGTTGACCCGGGAGGGGTGCCTGGGAGAATCTCGATGCGTGGAAACGATGGAGAGCCTCGTCGAGGCCATTGGTGCCACGCCGTGGGATGTGGTGCTTTGTGACTACAATATACCCGGAGTGGAGTTTGAGGCGTGTGTTGCGCTGATTCGGGAGTATTTGCCCACCGTGCCGGTCATTGTCGTGTCGGGCGGTATCGACGCCGGCGAGGCAGTACCGCTGTTGCGACAGGGGGTTTCGGATTTCGTCTCGAAAGATGTCTATACCCGACTCCTCCCCTGTATCGAACGGTGTTTGGCTGAGCAGGCAGAACGCGTTGCGCGGGTAGAAGCCGAGGCAGCACTTACGGAAAGCCGACGTTTCGCTCAATTGACATTGGATGCCCTCTCAACCCATATCGCCGTTTTGGACCAGGATGGCTGCATTCTGGCCGTGAATCGGGCATGGCGAGATTTTGCGACGGCGAATGGTGTTGAGGCAGACGCTGTGAGTGAAGGGGTCAATTACCTGGACGTGTGCGACCGGGCGGGCGCTGCGGGACGGCCCGTCGGTACCTTGATTCGAGAAGTGGCCCGTGGCGAATGCCCAGAGGTCGGTTATGAGTACCCTTGCCATGGTCCATCTGAGGAGCGTTGGTTTCTTTGTAGGATAACCCGCTTTTCAGACGACGGGCCGGTACGTATCGTCATTACCCATAAGAATACGACAGAATTGAAGCAAGTTGATCTGGAGCTTCGGCGAAGGGAGTCGAATCTGCTCACCCAGCGCAACGCCTTGATAGCCTTGAGTAACTTGACGTCAGGGGCAAGGGGGGATAGCAAGGCGGCCTTTCGGGAGGTGACAGAAACGGCTTCTCGTACTGCAGGTGTTGCACGGCTGAGCATCTGGAAATTGAACCCGGAAAGAAATGCCATTACCTGTCTGGATCTGTACGATGCTCAGTCCGACACCCACATTGAAGGCATGGAGTTGGAGGGGCAGGACTATCCGGCGTATTTTTCCGCCATACTGGAAGGCCAAATCATCGCCGCCAACGACGCGATGCAGGATCCCATGACGCGGGAGTTTTCGGAGGAGTACTTGCCGAGCTTTGGCATTGCTTCCATGATGGACGTGCCGATACATCTTGGGGGGATGACGTGTGGCGTTTTGTGCTATGAGCACGTGGGAACCGTTCGGGAATGGAATACCGACGAGAAGACCTTTGCTGTGGCTATCGCGACACAGGTGTCGACCCTCTTGGAGCAGTCAGAGCGGCGACAGGCCGAGGAGCAACTGCGGCTGCAAAGTGCGGCACTGAACGCGACCAGTAATAGTGTCTTGATCACCCATGTGGATGCCACGATTATCTGGGCGAATCCCGCGTTTCTGGCCTTGTCCGGCTATGAGTTAGATGAGGTGCTCGGTGCATCTGCCCAGCGATTTGTCGAAACGGAAAGCTATCGTCCGGGATTTTTCGATCACATCTGGTCTGATATCAATGCAGGAAATGCCTGGTCGGGACAGGTCGTGTGTCGTAGGAAGGATGGTACCTCCTATACGGAGTCCCAGACGATCTCGCCGATTCGTGATAATGCGGGCAAGGTGACCCATATCGTGGCGGTGAAAGAGGATGTGACCGAGCGGATAGAATCGGAGAAGCGGCTCTGGAAGGCCCGCGAACGCTTGGATAGGGCCATCGATGCCGGCAATATTGTCTTGTGGGAATGGGATTTAGAAAGTGGTGTAGTGGAGCATTCCGAGGCCTGGGTGCCCAGTGATGCCTTGGACGATGGCGATGGTACAGGCTTTCACATGATGGAACAATGGATGGAGCGGGTCCACCAGGATGACGTGGGGCCGCTTCGGCAGCTCTTTGAAGACTGCAAGCGAACCGCCCATCGTACGTTTCAGAAGGAATTTCGTTCCCGATTTTCCGACCAACGCTACAACTGGTATCTCGTCGGAGCCATGTCGGATGTGGATGAATTCGGATCCGTGGTGCGGATCATCGGGACAATCATGGATATTACCGATCGGAAGCGTCTGGAAGTGGAGTACCAGCAGTCTCAAAAAATGGAGAGTATCGGGCGGCTCGCGGGAGGGGTCGCCCACGACTTTAACAATCTGCTGGGGGTGATTGGCGGATATTCCGAGTTTGCGCTGGAAGACTTGCCGGAAGAAAGTCCCCTGCGGGAGAATGTGCTGCAGATCAAACGTGCCTCGGAGCGTGCCGCGGATCTCACCCGACAGTTACTGGCCTTCAGCCGACGTCAGATGTTGCAGCCCGAGGTGATTAATCTCAATGAGGTTGTGGCGGACACGGAAAAAATGCTGCGCCGCGTCATCGGGGAGGATATCAGTCTGGAGATTAGTTCGGAGGAGGAACTGGGACAGATTATGGCCGATCCGGGGCAAATGGAGCAGATTCTCATGAATCTCGTGGTAAATGCACGGGATGCCATGCCGCGCGGGGGGAAGCTGGCGATTCGAACGGAGAACGTAACGTTGAGCGACGAGGAGGCGTTGCATCTCCCGGGGGGGTATCCCGGGTCCTATGTGGCCCTCCAGGTGAAGGATTCGGGGTTGGGAATGGACCAACGGACCAGCGAGCAGATTTTCGAGCCCTTTTTTACCACGAAAGAGAAGGGCAAGGGGACTGGGCTGGGGTTGGCTACCGTATATGGTATTGTGAAGCAAAGCGGTGGCTGTATCTGGGTGGATAGTGTATTGGGCGAAGGAACGACCTTTGACGTGCTTTTCCCCCGGATTGATGGCGCGGTCCCCGTCACGCAATCGGACAATGTTCCCTTGGGACTGGCCCGGGGCGAAGAGACGATATTGCTCATAGAAGACGAAAGCGCCTTGCGCGCGGTAACCCGTATCCTTCTGAATCGCATGGGATATAAGGTTCTGGATGCCGAAGACGGCGACACGGCACTCGCACTCTTTGGGAAGAACAGTGTCAAGATTGATATGGTGCTGTCTGATGTGGTCATGCCAGGCAAGAGTGGTCCGGAGACGGTAGAACTGTTGCAAGCGATGGACCCGGAGCTGAAGGTCTTGTTTATGTCGGGGTATGCGGCCGATACGATTGCCCACCACGGGGCGCTACATGATGACGTGGAATTCATCAACAAACCCTTTTCCTTTCAGGATTTGACACGGCGTATTCGTAGTCTATTGGATGCGGAATAATACACCGTGCAGACACTTCGAGGGGCGAAGCACGAAAATACCGCATATGCGGGGCTATCAGGGAAATTCGGAGTCCTTCGTGCTAAGTTTACGACTTTTGATCATGTACAATTCGGGGAGGATTGTGTTATCTTGTAGGTAGGCGTAGTGGAGAATGCGGCGCAAGAATGGCTGATTCTGAGCGCTCTTGACCCGTGGCGTGACGTCGATACCGGAAGTTAGCGGCAGGCGTCTCCCGGCGTCGCCGATAGTTTGGGTTCCTCCGAACCGTCGGCTGTTG
>JAUIMA010000421.1 GCA_030432675.1 Candidatus Hydrogenedentota bacterium
TCTTGCTCTGCGTATCGGCGAAGAATCCATCCAATATGCCGAGCAACTGCGGAGACGCGCTGATGTCTATGCCGTCGAAACTCGACGACACCAGAGCAGCCTCGATTTTTTCGCGGATTTCCCCTTCGTTGTGGGCGATATAGACATGGGGCCAGTCCTGGAATCGCTCACAGGTTGCTACCTGATGATCGTTCCGGTGTTCTTCGTACTCCATAAGGCGGGGCATGATCACCAGTGGCTTGCCCGCTTCGATGGCGGAAATGATCGTTCCCATGCCGGCGTGTGCTACAACGACCTCGGCCTCTTCAAAATGGCGTCGACATTCGACCGGCGTTATTTTCGGTTTCGCCTCCATATGGACCGGTTGATACGCGCCTCCACCGGTCTGGGCGAAAACGTCTTCGCGACCCGTTTCGCCAGCCCAATCATCGATGGCCGCGATGAGGCGATCAAAGGGCAACTGCGTTCCCACGGTTACAAAAATCACAGTATTGCCCCCTCGTATCGCGGGCCGTCATTGCTACGAAGGTGCTTCCATTGGGTCAACCAGAGATCAGTAAAACGGCCGACATAGCGCCCGGAAGCAGAAAGTCTTTCCGAATTCGCGATGCTATCAACCCAAATGGTCTGTGAACCAAAGAGAAGCTTTCCCCAAAGCAGCGCAAAAAAGCCCGGTGCCGCACCCGTCGAAATCACCACATCGGGACGCTCTCTAATGACGACAAAGGCCATCTGTACCGCGAGTTGGAGAAGCTTGAATTTGTCGGAAAGATTGGCGTCCACCACGGAATGAAATCGCGCCCCGGGGACTTCCGTGCGGTAGTCCTCGCTTACGGTCACATAGGTGATGTCATTTTGATCGAGGACAGGTGCGAGTTTTCTTAATTGCACCCAATGTCCCCCGCAAGACGCTACTGCCATGACCCGCAATGGGGGGCGATTTGAAGAGCCCCTGCGCAACGTTCCGAGAGTTTGGCCCCCGCCCTGCTGATTGCTCACCAGATTTTGCATTGTTCGCAAAACTTCCCTGCCGAGCTGCCCCTAGCTGAGGAAGATTGCATCGGCAAGTTCGCACACTACGCCCATCGTGGCCTATGGTTGCCCTCCCAAGCACTGTCTATGTTACCGTCTAAAAGCGTTCCTGTCAAGATAGATAACTGTGCGCATATGAAACGATTTGAGAGGTCCGCGAGTAACGCGCTGCCCCTTCAAGGGGTAGCGGCATGGGAGTCGCCTGGGTCGCGACGATGAACGGCGTACACGGGGGGCTGGGGTATCAAGTAAATTTCCGGGGTGACGGACGTATCAAAGCGTTGATGCCATTATAGATACGGGGGTTTGCGGGCGGGATGAGAAGCATTTTTACCAACCCGGAGCGTCGTGTCATCCTTTTCTTGTCAGTGCCGCCAGACTATTGCGTGTAACGTCGATCCAGGACCCAGTCATGGCGACAGCGCCGTACCATGTGGAGCATATTGCGCTGAGACGAAGTGTCCCTGATCTGGTGATGGTGTCGGGAAGCGGGGCAGAAAAGTAATGGATGCTAGACATTTTTCAGGCGGGCACAAAAAAAGACCCAGCGGTGTGTAAAACACAACCGTGGGTCGCAGGTAGTAAAATGGTGGGCGATACAAGATTCGAACTTGTGACCCCCTGTGTGTAAGACAGGTGCTCTAACCAGCTGAGCTAATCGCCCATCATGAAGACCGTTGGTCTGGCTTCAAGAGGACGCGTAGTATAGCATTGCGCAATGAGCGCATCAACTTTGTTGCCCCGGTATTTTTTTGTGCTGCTGGAAATCTGCTTTTATTTTCAGTATAGTGAGGATGTAAACCGAGTTACTCCAGTTAGAGGTTTTAGACGTCCATGTTTGCATTCCTACGCGGAACTGTTGCCCTGAAATCCCCCGATCATATCGCTCTCGATGTGGGGGGCGTGGGTTATGAGATTGCCGTTCCGGAAACGGTCTATCGGAAACTTGTCGTCCATCAGGAAGTAACGCTGCTGACCTATTGCCACATCCGGGAAGACGTGTTTCAGATCTATGGCTTCTTGAAAGAAGAAGAAAAAGCCCTTTATATGACCCTATTATCCATCAACAAGGTGGGGCCCAAGGTCGCCTTGGCCGTTCTTTCGGGGCTATCGGTTCAGGCCTTTGGTCAGGCGGTGCTGGAAAACGACGTCAAGGCTTTCACCAAGATCTCCGGCATCGGAAAGGCCATGGGCCAGCGCATCGTGCTGGAGATGAAAAACAAGCTCAAGCAGAACCCCGATCTGAATGCCATCATCGGAGAGCCCGAATCCACTGATGCCGCACCCGAAGGGGATGATGCCTATGAGGCCCTGCTCTCCCTTGGCTGTACACCGCCCGAAGCCAAGAAGGCCGCTCAGGCGGCTCGGAAGAAATTAGGGGATGATGCCACCGACGAAGCGGTGGTGCGGGCTGCGTTACAATCCATGGCAAAGGTGTAACGCGCCATGGCCCACGACGATATCGTAGACCCCGCACTTCAAGGGGACGACAGCCTTGCTGAGGAACAGATCCGCCCGCAACGGTTGGAGGAGTTCCCCGGTCAGGTGCCGATTAAGGACAAGCTCGCGATTGCAATTCAGGCGGCCCAGGGGCGTCAGGAACCCCTCGATCACATGTTGCTCAGTGGTCCGCCGGGATTGGGGAAAACCACCCTGGCGCGCATTCTGGCCAATGAAATGGGCGTCGATATTAAACAGACCTCCGGCCCGGTTATCGAGCGACAGGCCGATCTCTCGGCTATTCTCACGAGCCTCGAATCCTTCGATGTGTTGTTCATTGATGAGATTCACCGGCTCAACCATGCCGTGGAAGAGACCCTTTATTCCGCCATGGAAGATTTTGAAGTGGATATCATGTTGGGCAAGGGCCCCACGGCCCGCTCCATGAAGATCGGGCTCAAGCCCTTTACCTTGATCGGGGCCACCACCCGGGCCGGGCTCTTGACTCCGCCGCTCCGTGCCCGGTTTGGGGACACGTGCCGCTTTGAGTTCTACAGCCCATCGGAGTTGAAGCATATCGTGCTTCGTGCGGCACGAATTCTCGATGTGCCCATTGAAGACGACGGCGCCCTGGAAATCGCTGCCCGTTCCCGGGGAACGGCCCGGGTCGCCAATCGCCTGCTCCGCCGTGTCCGTGATTTTGCTCAGGTGAAGGGTGACGGCGTCATTACCCGCGAGATGGCCGATGCGGCCTTGGAACTACTGCGCATTGACCGGCTGGGTCTCGATGATATGGACCGCAACATCCTCATGACCGCCATCGAAAAATTCAGTGGCGGGCCGGTTGGATTGGCTTCCCTCGCCGTGGCCGTGGGAGAAGAGCGCCAGACCCTGGAAGAAGTCCACGAGCCCTTTTTGATTCAGTTGGGCTTCATCAAGCGGACCCAGCAGGGCCGGGTAGCCACGCCACTGGCCTACAAGCATTTTGGCCTCAATACCCCGCAAACAAACAGCCCCGAGTTGTTTTAGTCCCCGGGTATCGCGCATAATAGCGTCCGCATTGGTGTGTGCCGCATGTCCGTCGGGGACAACGTCAGTTGTGGACGCGAGCCGCCCGAAATCGACCTGATTTCACGTCATCGCCGGGCGAAAAGAACGTCACCACACACCCGTCACACCACACACGCAACAACGAAGCGGTAACCGGATACAGGTATTGTCTCCATGTCTTCCCTGGATCTAGAATGGGCACTGGAATCACGCCCGAACCCTTCAGAATCCGCCCCGACTGCTGGAAGGAATCACCCGATGCAAGACGAAGTGAACAGCACCCTGCAAAAGGCGCTGGAGATTAACCTCGACCCCCATAAATATGGCACGATTGCCGAGATTGGTGCGGGTCAGGAGATCGCCCGCTTCTTCTTCCAGGCCGGTGGGGCCGCGGGCACCCTGGCTAAGACCATGTCGGCTTACGACATGCAGTTCAGCGACGCCATCTATGGGGAAGAGGAAAACGGTCGTTATGTGAGCCGCAGCCGCCTCGAAAAGATGCTCGAAAAAGAGTTTCGTTTGCTGGGCGAGCGTATCCAGGATTCGCGGCCGAAAAACAGTTGTTTCTTCGCCATCGCCGACACCGTGAAGGCAGCGGGCTATAAGACCCGGGGACAGTGCCATGGCTGGCTGGGTATTCGTGCCCAGCTCTATCCCGGCGCACCGCCCAGTGACATTATTCTCCACGTACGTATGCTCGACAACTCCAACCGCCAACAACAGTTTGCCCTGGGCGTATTGGGAGTCAATCTGATTTACGGGGCGTTCACCCACTACCGGAATCCGGAACAGTTGGTAGAGTCCCTCATGGACAATCTCGACCCCGGGCGGATTGAGATCAACATGATCAATTTCCAGGGGCCTTATTTTGACGAGATTGACAATCGGCTTATGGCCCTCCATCTGGTGAAATCGGGTATGACCGGGGCGGTCATGTTTTCACCGGAGGGCGAAGTGCTTCCGCCTTCGGATGCACTCTACAAGAAACACTGCCTCCTTTTTCGCGGGAGTTTCCGCCCCATCACCAATGTGAATATGGACATGGCCCGTTGTGGCAAAGAGCAGTTCATCAACGAGGACCAGACCGACGAAGAGCGGATGGTTCTCTTGGCTGAGCTGACCATGGCCAACCTGATGAACGAAGGGGAGATTGATACCCAGGATTTCCTGGCCCGTGTTGACATGCTCGGCGCCCAGGGTTTTACGGTGCTCATCTCCAATTATCTTCGCTTCTTCCGCTTGCGCAGCTACCTCAATGAGTTTACCAAGCGCAAAATCGGTATCGTATTGGGCGTGCCCAATATCAAGGATATTTTCAACGAGAAGTACTACACCGATCTCGAGGGCGGAATCCTGGAGGCTTTCGGAAAGCTCTTCTCCGGGAACATTCGGCTCTACGTGTATCCTGTGCTCGGTGAAGATGGCGAATTGATCACCTTGGAGAATATTCGGGTCAGCAATCGCGTTCGCCTCTTGCTTCGTCATCTCGTAGAAAATGGCTGCATCGTTCCCCTGGAAGGGGCGAATACGTCACTCATGCAGATCCAGTCGCGCGATGTTCTCAAGGCCATTCGACAAGGCCGCACCAACTGGAAAGACGCCGTGCCCGAAGTGGTCTACGAGACCATCATCAGCAAGCGCCTCTTCAATTTCGACACGGAATAACGGGGACTGCACCGACGACGAAGGCCGGGCAGTAGACCCCATGGCGTGTGGGCGGCATGCGGGCGATAGGGTGTGATTGCCACCCAGAAGTCGGGGCTGTCCCCCTCCGAATAGCGCCTTCAGGTCCATCGTGAAATAGACGTTACAGCGTGCCTTTGCAGCATCTCCGGATAGGTCTCTATGAGTCGCTCTGAAAAGGGGGACAGCCCCGACGTCTGGTCGGGTGTGATTGGGGCAGGGCATAGTTTTTCCACCATCTGGCGGTCGGGGGTATGGTCGCGTTTTTGGCGTCGGTGCAGTCCCCGGGGACTGCACCGACGACGAAGGCCCCGGCAGTAGGTGAGAATACGTGTGGGCGGAACGGTGGGCGATAGGTTGTCATTGCCACCCAGAAGTCGGGGCTGATAATCATATAGGCAGCTTTTCCCCTCCGGGTGCTACTCTGAGAGTAGTCCAAAACCCGGGCAGCGAGCCCGAAAGGAAAAAGCTATGAACACACTATATGCCGGAATCGACTTA
>JAUIMA010000422.1 GCA_030432675.1 Candidatus Hydrogenedentota bacterium
ACACGGCGGAGCAGGCGAATGAGGCCATTCAGCAGGGCCATGCGGACCTCATTGCCATTGGCCGCCCGCTGATTAGCAACCCGGATTATGTGGAGCGCATCGCTAACGGCTGGCCCCTTGCGGAGGATGCGGACCCCACGACGTGGAGTGGTCCCGGGGCGGAGGCCTATACGGATTATCCCGCTTACAGCGCGGCGTAGTATTGCCGCTTCTCCTATAAGGGCCCCGGTGCGTGTTGCGCCGGGGCCAGTTTGTTTTTGGGAGAAGTCGACGAAAGTAAGCGTTGCGCGTGCTATTTGTCCTTCCGTGTAATTCCGTGTTTTCCGTGGTAGGTCTATGTTGAATGGCCACGGAAAGCACGGAATTACACGGAAAAAAGAGGGAGCTATCACGGGATCCGATCGTCGGGCGTGCGTTCGGGTGCTTGAGCGACGTGGACCTTGTGTCAGGCTGGAAAGCCTGACCTCCTGTAGAAACGGCCCCAACCGGATGGGTTGGGGCCGTTGAATTGCGGGGATATGAGGCTACGCAATGCCGCGCTTTTTCTCGTAGGCCGTGATGTCGTCGTCGTGGCGCAGGGTAAGGCCGATCTGGTCCCAGCCGTTGAGCAGACGCTCTTTGAGGAAGGGGTTGAGCTCGAAGGCGATGGTGGAGCCGTCGGGCTTAACGATTTTCTGATTGGGCAAATCGATTTCGAGGCTATAGCCTTCCGTCGCACGGACCTCGGGGAAGAGGCCGTCAACGACATCCGTATCGACTACGATGGGCAACATGCCGTTGTTGAAGCAGTTGTTGTAGAAGATATCGGCGAAGGACGGGGCAATGATGCAACGGAACCCGTAGTTATCGAGGGCCCAGGGGGCGTGCTCGCGGGAAGAGCCACAGCCGAAGTTATCCTTGGTCAAGAGGATGGAAGCGCCCTGGTAACGCGGTGCGTTCATTTCGAAATCGGGGTTGGGCGTCTTGCCGTCTCCCTCGTAGCGCCAGTCATAGAAGAGCATGTCTTCGTAGCCGCTGCGCTCGATACGTTTCAAGAATTGCTTGGGGATAATCTGGTCCGTGTCCACGTTTAACGCTTCCAAGGGGGCCACGATTCCCTTCAGGGTCGTAAATGCTTGCATGATGTTATCTCCTCCGGCCGGTCAAGCCGTGGTTTAGTATCTTTGGGCCGGACTTTCAGCCCTTGTGTTCTCTCTGGCTACTTCACCTGGGGCTTCGCCCCAGGCTGATATGGGTCGCGCCGTTGGCGCTGAGTTCAATACTCATGACCGCTGTACGTTACGTCAGGACCAACGGTCCGTTTCCATACCCGCATGGGACAACGCCCCATGTACTGGTATCGCCTCTGCCCGCAAGGGCTGCAGGCCCGCCCCCTAGGGACGACCTAAGCGCAACTCTTGCGTTCACGCCGAGCGGCCTTGGCTAGTTAAACTTCCACTCGCGAATGTCGACGAAGTGTCCTTCGATGGCGGCGGCCACGGCCATAGCGGGACTCACCAGATGGGTGCGGCTACCTTTACCCTGACGTCCTTCGAAGTTCCGGTTGGAGGTGGATGCGCACCGGTCGCCGGGCTGCAGGATGTCGTCGTTCATGGCGAGACACATGGAGCAGCCGGGCTCACGCCATTCGAATCCTGCGTCCTTGAAGATCTGGTCGAGGCCTTCTGCTTCGGCGGCTTTCTTCACTTCGTAGGAACCGGGCACTACGAGGGCCTGGTCGAGGCTGGGGTTAACCTTGTAGCCCTTGGCCACACTGGCGGCCGCGCGCAAGTCTTCGATCCGCCCGTTGGTGCAGGAGCCGAGGAACATCTTGTTAATTTTGATCTCGGTGAGGGGCAATCCTTCGGCCAGATCCATATACTTCAAGGCGCTCGCGGTGGAGAGTTTTTCGTTACCTTCCAACTCAGCGAGGACGGGGGTCTTGTCGTTGACACCCTTCACCATGCCAGGCGAGGTACCCCACGTTACCTGGGGCTGAATCTCGGCGGCGTCCAATTCCACCAACACGTCGTAGGTGCAGCCTTCATCGGAGGCAAGGGCCAACCACTCGGCGGCCAGTTCGTCCCAATCCCGGTCTGTGGGGATGAAGGGACGGCCCTTGAGGTAGTCCACCGTTTTCTGGTCGGGCGAAATCAATCCGGCACGGGCACCACCTTCGATGCTCATGTTGCAGACCGTCATGCGGCCTTCCATGCTGAGGGAGCGAATGGCCTCGCCGGTATATTCGATGACGTAGCCCGTGCCACCCGCGGTGCCGATTTTTCCGATGATCGCGAGGGTAATGTCTTTCGCCGTGACGCCTACCGGCAAGGTGCCGTTGACCCGCACTTCCATGGTCTTGGAGCGTTTCTGCAACAAGGTCTGGGTGGCCAACACATGCTCCACTTCCGAGGTGCCGATGCCGTGGGCGAGGGCGCCGAAGGCACCGTGGGTGGAGGTGTGGGAGTCACCGCAGACAATGGTCATGCCGGGGGTGGTGAGGCCCTGCTCCGGTCCGGTCACGTGGACGATGCCGTTACGGCGATCGTGCATGTCGAAGCAGGTGATACCCACTTCTTCGCAGTTGGCCTTAAGGGTTTCGACCTGCTGCTTGGAAAGGGGATCCTGAATCGGGATGGACCGGTCCGTCGTGGGGATGTTGTGGTCCATCGTGGCGAAGGTCAAGTCGGGGCGACGCACCTTGCGTCCATTCAAGCGCAAGCCTTCGAAGGCCTGGGGCGAAGTGACCTCGTGCACGTAGTGGCGATCGATATAGAGGATGGTGTCTTGACCTTCCGGCTCGGCGACCACGTGGGCGTCCCAAATTTTTTCGTAGATATTCCTGGCCATGATATGTTCCTTCATTACTGCGTGTTACTGGCTGCGCTGGCCATAGCCGGTCGGCTGACCATCGATACTCAACACATTGTTTTTATCCCGATAGGCGACCAACGCCTCCGGGCCCTTCTTCTCCGCCCAGTTCAACAGGGCTTTCCGGTCCCCCACGTAGTGGTATTCGGGGACCGCGTATCCACAGGATGTCTGCACGGAGTCAATCTCAATCTTCATTATCTGCCGCACTCCGGGTAGCTCCGGGAATTCACTCGCCAGATCATTCCACGGGGCGTCTCCGGGTTGGATCACCTGGCCGGCGCCATAGATGCGCAGGATAGACGGTGCGCCTTCGAAGGCACAAAACATGAGCGTGATGCGGCCATTCTCGTGGAGATGGGCAGCGGTTTCATTCCCGCTTCCCGTCAGGTCGAGATAGGCCACCGATTTATTATTGAGCACACGAAAACTTTCGAGGCCCTTGGGCGACAGGTTGATGCGGCCATCGCCCGTGGGGGCCGTTGCGACGAAGAACATATGTTGCTTCGCGATGAAGGCCTGGTGCTTTTCGGTTAATTCAGTGGTAAAGGTAGCCATGGCACGTGCTCGTTGGCGTTGGCCATCAGGACAATTCCTGGTGGCGGAAGCAATCCACCGTATGATCATTCACCATACCGGTAGCCTGCATGTGGGCGTAACAAATCGTGGTGCCCACAAATCGAAAACCACGCTTCTTCAAGTCTTTACTCAGGGTATCGGAAATCGCTGTGCTCGCAGGCACCGCTTTCATCGTCTTCCAATGGTTGATGATGGGTACACCGTCCACAAAGCGCCAGATGTAGGCGTCGAAACTTCCAAATTCTTCCTGGACCTTGATGAAGGCCTGGGCATTGGTCACCGTGGAGGCTATCTTCAGGCGGTTGCGGATGATACCCGTGTCCTCACGCAATTGGGCTTGCTTCTTCTCGGTGAAGCGCGCCACTTTCTGGACATCAAAGTCTGCAAAGGCCTTTCGGTACCCTTCACGGCGGCGGAGTATGGTATTCCAACTCAAACCGGCCTGGGCCCCTTCCAGGGTCAGAAACTCAAACAGGACCCGATCATCGTGTACGGGGACACCCCACACCGTATCGTGGTAGGCCATGTCGTATTCGTCTTTGGGCCAGGCACAGCGGACGGGCTCACTCATGGTATGCACTCCATTGGCTTCAGGCGTTATGTTTCCGCAGCAAATCATTCAGCGCTTCGCGGAGCAGCAGGGCCTCGCCAATCTTTTCACGCTCCGCCAATCGCCGCAGGCCCATAAGCTGGCCCTGCATGTAGTGGCTGGTCTTCGTGACCATCTTCTCCTCCCGCGCCAGACATATCTTGTTGCGCCCGGAGACCTTGGCCCGATAGAGGGCTTCGTTGGCCTTGTGAATCACATCGGACGCCTTGGCGCCGTCGTCGGGGAAGGTGCTCAAGCCCATACTGACCGTCACGACCAGAGACTCGGTTTTTTTCCCGATGGTTATCTCCCGTGCGGCGCAAAATGCGGCACGGAAGGCCTCCATCTGCAGAAAGGCCTGTTCTTTTTCCACTTCGGGCAACAGGGCCGCGAAGGCATCACCACCAAAGCGAAACACCGTCGCGGGAGCCGGCAAATGGGACTGCAACGCCGACGCCAGGGCACACAAGACCCTATCGCCTCCATCGCGCCCATGGGTTTCATTGATGGCACCGAAGAGGTCGATATCGGCCACCACCATGGAGAGCAGGACCGGAGTCCGCCGTTTTTTCTCAATCCAGGCGGTCAATTGGGCCTCGAACGCATCCCGACCCGGCAACCCGGTCAGTTCATCCATAGGGTATTCGTAGGCTTTTTCCACTGTTCGACTCCAGACTGGCTCATGACATACATAGGATATCCTATGTATGTATAAGCAAGTATATCCGGAACAGGCCTGAATGTCAATACCTCACACCCCGGGTCGCGACGGGAAACATGAGCACGGGCGCTTAATAGAAAACGTCGCTATGGATTCCATAGCGACGTCGCTCATCTTCTGCTTAAGGCAGTTTTTAACTGTCAGACGGCGGCCTCCTGACCGAGGGTGGCGCATTCGAAGCGCTTCAGCAGGGTGACCAAATCGGACAGCTGCCAGATTTCGACAATGCGCCCGCCATGGAGACGGCAAAAAGCGACGCCACTGGCGGAAAACTGTTGTGTACCGGGGGCGACACGACGCCGGATACCGACGGCTTCCGAATTGCCACAGTCTCCCCCGCGAACGGTCCACCGTGCCGCAACGCGATCTCCCTCTTCGATAATCTCGTCGACCCGAAACTCCATATCGGGAAAGGCCGACTTGTACATGAGGCTGTGATCCCGAAAGGCCGCAAAACTCATGTGGACAGGCATCCCGTCGTTTGGATCCCCCACGTCTGGCCCGCCTGCTACACAATGGGGAGCGAAGAGCTCCCGAAAAACTTCCTCACACTGTCCTACCAGGTATTCTTCCACTGCCCTTGATATGATCGCCTTATTATGACCATGCATGCCCTATCTCCCTCGTTTAACCATGAAAATCGACGGCAGTCAGGGCTTTGCGAATCGCCCCCACGGCCAGCTTCCCATAACACTCTCGAAATCAGTATACCGAAGGAAGGACCGATTGTACAGTCTAATTGGACAGGTATAGCATGCAATACGCCCTCTTATCCGCTTTGCCATATATACCCCACCCCAGCACAGCACCACAGAATGCTTAGCGACGTCCTATACGCCCACGGTAGTAGTCGAGGATAACCGCCACAACAACTACCGAGCCGGTGACAATTCGCTTTACCGGATCGGCCACGTCAATCTGGGCGAGACCTGCGCCCAATATAGCAATCA
>JAUIMA010000423.1 GCA_030432675.1 Candidatus Hydrogenedentota bacterium
GGAGGGGGAGAACTCTCTACTCATAAAGACGGTCGACTACTACGATTTCAATGTGCCAACTTTCTTCTTCGCGCGACGCGGCGAGGAACGGGGGCGCTACACCTTGCCTGTGGAGGCCGCGTTGCTTCGTGAGGCGTCGACGCGGAGCGAGGAGGAGGTTGCCTTGCTGCGAGGTCACTACCGAAGCCGCCACTGGCCGGACTGGGCACCGCTCTACGAGAAGGAGCAGGATCTGCACTGGGCCCAAAGCCTGCTCGACAAAGCAATCAGGACGACCATGGTCATGGAAGAGCGGACGGAAACTCGCCCAACCTACATCCTCCTTCGGGGCGAATACGACCAGCCCGGAGACGAAGTCCAACCGGCCGTGCCCGCCGCCCTCAACGACTGGCCCGAAGGGGCCCCGCCCCATCGCCTGGGCCTCGCCCAGTGGCTGGTGGCAAACGACAATCCTCTCACGTCGCGGGTGACGGTGAATCGGGTGTGGCAGCGCTACTTTGGCGTAGGTCTTGTCAAGACGGTCGATGATTTCGGCGTACAGGGGGAGCGTCCAAGCCACCCCGAACTCCTCGACTGGATCGCGCGCACCTTCGTAGCGTCGGGCTGGGACGTCAAGGCCTTGCATCGGCTCATCGTTACTTCCGCCACGTACCGCCAGACGTCAAGGATCCGCACCGAGCTGGCTGGTCGCGATCCCGAGAATCGACTGCTGGCCCGGGGACCCCGGTATCGCCTGGAGGCCGAGCAAATTCGGGACAATGCCCTCGCCGCCAGTGGACTCCTCGTGGAAACGCTCGGCGGCCCCAGTGTGAAGCCTTACCAACCCGAGGGACTCTGGCGTGACGTGGCCTACGGGGGTGGGGGACTACGCTACACGGCCCAAGAGTATATTCAGGACCACGGCGACGACCTGTACCGGCGGAGTTTGTACACCTTCTGGAAACGGGCCGCCGCGCCACCGGGCATGTTGCTATTCGATGCGCCCAATCGGGATATCTGCACCGCACAGCGAGGCCGGAGCAATACACCCCTCCAGGCCCTGGCGCTGATGAATGACATCCAGTATGTTGAATCCGCCCGTGCCCTTGCCTGTCGTATCATGGAGGAATCGGGACCGGGTACGGATGAACGCATTGCCTATGCCACCATGCTCGTACTTTCCCGGCCACCACGAGCTGCCGAGGAGTCGGCGTTGCGTCAACTCTTTGAGGCGCAACAGGCGGAATACCGCGAAGCCCCCGACGCGGCCCGTGCCTTTGTGGAAACCGGTGAGTCCAACTACAATCGTGATCTCGATCCCGCAGACTTGGCGGCATGGACCCTGGTGGCCAGCGCACTGATGAATACGGATGGTGCGGTCAGTCAGTTTTAGGGAAAGAGAGGAACAGGCCCATGGACCCAAGACAAGAACACCAACAGCTCGTGACGCGACGACAATTTTTTGGTCGCTCCAGTGCGGGCATCGGTGTCGCTGCCCTCGGCGCGCTGCTGGGGTTGCCGGTGAAGGCCATGTCCGCGCCCACCCATCGCGCGGCCAAGGCGAAACGGGTGATCTACCTTTTTCAATCGGGTGGGCCCTCACAGATGGAGCTCTTCGACTATAAGCCGTCCCTGGCGAAATTTCACGGCTCGGAGCTGCCGCCGTCTGTTCGCCAGGGACAGCGCCTGACTACCATGACTTCCGGCCAGAGCGCTTTTCCCGTGGTCGGCTCCAGGTTCTCCTTCACGCAGAAAGGGGAGAGCGGTCTGTGGATGAGCGAGCTCCTGCCCCACCTGGGCGAAGTGACAGACGATCTGTGCATCGTTCGCTCCATGCACACCGAAGCGATTAACCACGACCCCGGTATGACCTACATGCAGACGGGAAGTCAGCAGCCGGGCCGTCCCTCCTTTGGTGCCTGGATGAGTTATGGGCTGGGCAATGCCAACCAGAATCTTCCTGGCTTTGTAGTCTTGGTGTCCATGGGCAGCTCCGGTCGGCCCGCCCAGCCCCTTCGCCAGAATTTGTGGGGGGCCGGGTTTCTCCCCTCCGAACACCAAGGGGCCACACTACGCCCCAATGGAGCCCCCGTGCTTTACCTGGACAACCCGCCCGGGGTGAACAACCAGGCACGTAGGCGTATGCTGGACGCAACGGCGGCACTGAATCAGGCCGAATTCGAGGCGTTTGCCGATCCGGAAATAAACGCGCGGATTGCGCAATATGAAATGGCCTACCGCATGCAGTTTTCCGTACCCGAATTGACAGATATTTCCGACGAGCCCCAGTCCATCCTGGATATGTATGGCCCGGAAGTTCACCGACGTGGAAGCTTCGCAGCGAATTGTCTTCTGGCCCGACGCATGGCCGAGCGGGACGTGCGTTTTATCCAACTATACCACCGTGGTTGGGACCAGCACGGGAACCTGCCGAAAGATCTCGCGCTCCAGTGCGGTGATGTGGATCAGCCTACCGCTGCGCTGATTCGCGACCTGAAACAGCGGGGCCTGTTGGACGACACGTTGATTATCTGGGGCGGAGAGTTCGGGCGGACGTCCTATTGTCAGGGAGGCCTGCAAGCGGACAACTACGGCCGCGATCACCACGGTCGGTGCTTTTCTTTGATGATGGCCGGTGGCGGTGTGAAGGGAGGTATGGCCTATGGGGAGACCGACGATTACTGCTATAATGTGGCTGTTGATCCGGTTCACGTCCATGATTTAAACGCGACCTTGCTCCATCAGTTGGGCCTGGACCACGAGCGGCTCAGTTTCCGACACCAAGGGCGCGATTATCGGCTTACCGACGTGCACGGGAGGGTGGTTCACGAAATTCTGGCGTGAATCGAGCGGGGCACCCCGTGAAGTGGAGCAACTTCCGCCAGCTGAGCGCCCTGCTACTCAGGAAATACGTCTCGTTTTTCCGTAATATCTGCCTGTAAAAATTTGCCATTTGTCCTGATTAGCAGGTACAATTCGGCGTCTCGTGGTGCGTCCATTCGTATTCTGTACACGCCCGATCCCTGCCTTTTGTGGGAGCAATCAGCGACAGGCGGCTCCCCAGCCATCGTACCCTAACACTCGGTTTTCCGATCTGCGCCACAGGTGTGGTGCCGGAAGGCTCAGGAGAAGTTCCGTTCATGAGTGCCATAGATAAGATCCGTAATCTGGCGATCATCGCCCACATTGACCACGGTAAGACGACACTGATCGACAGTATCTTCGGCGCCACCCAGGTGTACCGTGAAAATGAAGCGGTCACTGAGCGGGTCATGGACAACAACGAACTGGAGCGCGAGCGCGGCATTACGATTCGGGCGAAGCACTGCACGGTGGCGTGGGAAGACTACACCATCAATATCATTGATACCCCGGGGCACGCCGACTTCTCCGGCGAGGTAGAGCGGACCCTCTCCATGGTCGACTCGGTTCTACTGCTGGTGGACGCCAATGAAGGCCCCATGCCCCAGACCCGGTATGTACTGACGCGGGCCCTTCGCCTGGGCTACCGCCCCATCGTTATAGTTAACAAAGTGGACCGTCCCCAGGCGCAGCCGGACATCGCACTGGACAAGACCTTTGACCTCTTTGTGGAACTCGGCGCGACCGATGAGCAGTGTGACTTCCCGGTGCTCTACGGTTCCGGCCTGGCGGGCTGGTTGGTGCGTGACCTGGAAGACGATGCCCATGAAGGCATGGAAGCGCTCTTCGAAACCATCATCAAAGAAGTGCCTGCGCCCTCCGGTGATCCCGAAGCGCCCTTCCTTATGCAGGTCAGCACCATTGGCTGGCGTGACCACATCGGTCGTACCGGAATGGGGCGGGTCTTGCAGGGAAGCCTGCGTAAGGGCGACAAGTTCCGTCGCGTGTCCACCGAGTGGATTGGCGAGAAACTGGCGCACCATGATGATTTTCACAATGAACGCGAGTGGGATATCACCAGCGACAAAACCGAAAAGTGTACCTACCTCTGGGTGACCCGGGGCCTGGAAAGCGAAGCGGTTGATATTGTGCAGGCAGGCGACATTGTAACCATCGCGGGTCCGGCTGAAATCAATATTGGCGATACCTTCTCAGACGAAGACCTGGACAACGTCCTCCATCCCCTCGAGATTGAAGAGCCTACCGTTTCCATGAATTTCATGATGAACAACGGGCCGTTTTCCGGGCAAGAGGGTGAGGCAGTTACCCTGCGAAAGATCGCCGAGCGTCTGGAACGCGAAATGCGTACCAACGTGGCCCTGCGTGTCGAAGAAACCGAGCGGGGCGATGCCCTGAAGGTCTCCGGTCGCGGCGAATTGCACCTGGCCATTCTTCTCGAAGAAATGCGCCGGGAAGGCATGGAGTTGTGCGTGTCCCCCCCGGAAGTGATTATTCACCGGGATGAGAACGGAAAGCCCCTCGAGCCCATCGAAATGCTGACCGTGGACACGCCGGGAGAATTCCAGGGCGTGGTCATTGAGAAGCTTGCTGCCCGTAAGGGTGAGTTGGCCCACATGCACACGGAAGATTCCGGTATCGTGCGTCTGGAGTTTCGTATTCCTACCCGTGGCCTGATCGGCTACCGGGGTGAATTCCTTACGGATACCCGCGGTCTGGGCATCATGGCGTCGCGCTTCGAAGGCTATGGCCCGTGGTGTGGCGATGTGGTTACCCGTAAACGGGGTTCCATGATCAGCATGGAAACGGGGCAGAGCACCACCTACAGCCTGGAAAACCTCCAGCAGCGCGGTACCCTCTTTATCGGTTCCATGGTAGGGGTTTACGAAGGCATGATTATCGGAGAATACTCCCGCCCGGGCGACATGCCCTGCAAGCCAACGAAGAAAAAGGCCCTTACCAACCACCGGGCCTCCGGCAAAGACCACAGCGCCGGTCTGGAAGTGCCCCGGGAATTGACCCTCGATACCGCCCTGGAGTGGATTGCCCCCGACGAGCTGGTGGAAATTACCCCCAAAGGCATCCGGGTCCGTAAGGCCGTGCTGAACGCGGAAGAGCGCAAGCGGGACGAAAAACGTCGGACTGCCACCGTCTAAGTTCGATTGCTGCAATTTATTGATACAGGCCCTGTTCCGGATGGAACGGGGCCTTTTCTACGCGCTGAAGTGTTCCTTGAGGCGGGCGGCAATGGCCTTGAGTCGGTGGGTATAGGTGTGTTCACCCAGGATGCGCTTCTGCCCCCGCTCGATGAATTCTTTTCGGGACAGGGGGTGGGCAAGGAACCATTGCATCTTTTCACGAGCCTCTTCCGGGGTGCGGTACGTGGCGATGTCGCGGTCGACTTCGAATAGGTCGTGGAGATGGGCCTGCTCGTCTGTCAGGAGAAACCCGCCAGCGGTGGGACAGTCAAAAACCCGTTGGTTGACGGTCGTGGCCATTTGCACGCTGGTGGTGTTCAGATTGACCGGGCAGTCGCGATAGTAGGCCGGTAGTTCGTCTTCGTAGTTAAGGGGCTCGCCCCACTGGGTTGTGACCGATTGCCAATGGACATCGCCCCGTACATGGAGGCCCTCGGGGGCCAGCGTTTCCACGAGGCTGCGGCGCAGTCGGCGCGTGCCGTCGATAAAGAATATACGTTCCGCGTGATACAGCGCGTCGTCATCCAGCGGTGCTGCTACTTCGCCCAGTACGGCGTGGACGCCTTCGGCAAAGTGGGCGCGGTCTACCCGTCCTGATGCAAACGCCTCTTCGACGGCT
>JAUIMA010000424.1 GCA_030432675.1 Candidatus Hydrogenedentota bacterium
TGATTGTCTGGCATAAAGCCAACCAAAAGGAGACAGGTCATGGCTGCAAAAAAGAATGAAGTTCAAAAACTGCTCGAGCTCGCGGGGGATTTTGTCACCAAGCGAAACGGTGACTGGGATCATGAAGAATGGGAAGGCTTTCTCAAGAAGGCGGAGAAAATCGGCGCGGTAAGTGACGATCAGGGAAAACGCAATCTGGGGAACATTCTCGAAGCCGCGAAGTTCTTCTATCAACGTGCCGGCATCGAGCCCTCGAAGCCGAGCAAGGCCAAGGCGAAATCCAAGCCCAAAGCGGCCGCCAAAAAGAAGCCGGCCAAAAAGAAGACTGCGGCCAAAAAGCCGGCCAAGTAAACGCTAAATACCATGTTGGGCCCGGCGGGCGATGCCCTCTCATCGTCCGACGGGATTTTTTTTGCTCGGACCGTAGTAAAGGTATCCTCAAGACCATGCTCAATCGTACCCTCTTCCTCCTCTTCGCAGGCGTATTATTCCAACAGGCCCTCCTTTCAGCGGCCTTCGCAGCTCCCTTGCCCCCGGCCACCGATGGGACGTTCAGCGTCGTGGTCATCCCTGACACCCAGCGGTACCGCAGCAACGCCACCCAGGCAGCGGCCGATGGCACCGAGGAGGTGACCAACGCGGTCTTCGCAGCCCACGTCCAGTGGATTACGGAAAACCTTGATACCCAGCGCATTGCCTTTGTCAGTCATGTGGGCGATATCGTAGACAAGAACATTGACGCCCAGTGGGCCGTAGCCCAGCGACATATGAACGCCCTCCACGGCAAGGTGCCCTATGGCATTGTGGTGGGCAATCACGACATGACCGGGGCCGGAGACTCCAGTCTCTTTCAAAAGTACTTCCCCGAGAAACAGTTCGTTGATTTCCCCTGGTATGGCGGCGCCTTTGCTGGAGACGAAACCCGCCCCGGCCACTCCGGTAACAATGCCAACAGCTACCAGCTGATCGCTGCCGAGGGCATGGACCTCATCTTACTCCACCTGGAGTGTAACGCCCCCGACAACGTGGTGGCCTGGGCCAATGCCTTACTCACAGCGCACGCCAACCGCAAGGCCATTATCAGCACCCACATGGACCTGGGACCGCTGGATAAGCCCAAGGAGAGCAAGGGTTATATTGAAGACCCCAAGGGACGCATGCGCTGGAAAAAGTGCCACGGGGAGCGGGGCAACACGCCGGAGCAACTCTGGGAGAAGCTCTACTCAAAACATGCCAACCTCCTCATGGTCTGCTCGGGCGATCAAAGCAGGACGTCCGCCTTGTATCTCCCGCGTAAAGGCGATCACGGCAATGTGGTTCATGGCTTGCTGAGTGACTACACCTCTTCGGGACCGTTGCGGATTTACCGTTTTACTCCCGCGAACGATACCATCGAGGTGATTACCTACGACACGACGAAGGGCGAACTCGTCGACGAAAGCAGCTACGTGAAGGGCCGGGAAAACCACCAGTTTGTGATAGAGGTGGCGTTGCCATAGTGAGGAGCCGACTGTGGAAAAGTGAGACGACAGGGGCTCCCGCGACGTTATGGGACCGGTGGGACGGGTGAGACCTGTGGGACAGTAAGTTTGGTCTATGAGAATTTCGGCAAGGTCGCCAATCGCCGTGTCAGAGATCTCTGTCGTCTCTGAGGGGCCAGCCAACTGCCGAAAACGAAAAGCGCCCCGGACCGTATTTCTACGGGTCCGGAGCGCTGAAGCTGGGCTATTTGCAGGGCCACGACGTCACGATTGCATTCAAGCATTGGTGACGTCGGTGCGGTCCCCTACGCTTCCGCGTGGTAAATCTCGCTGCCCTTTTCCTTAAACTCTTCCGATTTGGCCGCCATACCCTCTTCGATGGCCGCGCTATTGTCTTCGAGTCCCAGCTTGGCGGCGTAATCGCGGACCTGCTGGGTAATCTCCATGGAGCAGAACTTGGGACCGCACATGGAGCAGAAGTGGGCAACCTTCGCCCCTTCCGCAGGCAGGGTCTCATCGTGGAAGCTTCGGGCCTTGTCGGGGTCGAGGGACAGATTAAACTGGTCTTCCCAGCGGAACTCAAAACGGGCCTTGCTGATGGCATTGTCCCGAATCTGTGCCCCGGGATGGCCCTTGGCCAGGTCGGCGGCGTGGGCGGCCAGCTTGTAGGTCACCACGCCCTCGCGCACGTCGTCTTTGTTGGGCAGGCCAAGGTGTTCTTTCGGCGTCACGTAGCAGAGCATGGCCGTGCCGTACCAGCCTATCATGGCCGCGCCAATGCCGGAGGTGATGTGGTCATAGCCCGGCGCGATGTCCGTGGTCAGGGGTCCGAGCGTGTAGAAGGGCGCTTCTTCACACCATTCCAACTGCTTTTCCATGTTCTCTTTGATCATGTGCATGGGCACGTGGCCGGGGCCTTCGTTCATGACCTGCACATCCTTCGCCCAGGCGCGCTTGGTGAGTTCACCCTGCACCTTGAGCTCGGCAAACTGGGCTTCGTCGTTGGCGTCGTAAATCGAGCCGGGACGAAGGCCGTCGCCGATGGAAAAGGAAATGTCATAGGCGGCCATGATGTCGCAGATGTCATCCCAGTGGGTGTAGAGAAAGCTTTCCTTGTGGTGGGCCAGGCACCACTTCGCCATGATGGAGCCACCACGGCTCACGATACCCGTCATACGCTTGGCCGTCATGGGCACGAAACGGAGCAACACACCGGCGTGGATGGTGAAGTAATCCACCCCCTGCTCGGCCTGCTCGATAAGGGTGTCGCGAAAGAGCTCCCACGTAAGGTCTTCGGGGGCCCCGCCCACTTTTTCGAGGGCCTGATAGATGGGTACCGTGCCGATGGGTACGGGCGAATTGCGGAGAATCCATTCCCGGGTCTCGTGGATGTTTTTACCCGTGCTGAGGTCCATCACCGTGTCGGTGCCCCAGCGAATGGACCACACCATTTTCTCCACTTCTTCTTCGATGGAGCTGGAAACTGCCGAGTTACCGATATTGGCGTTAATCTTCACCAGGAAATTGCGGCCAATAATCATGGGCTCAATTTCGGGGTGGTTGATGTTCATGGGGATGATGGCACGGCCCTTGGCCACTTCATCGCGGACGAATTCGGGCGTGATATTGTTCTTGGGCGTATTGGCCCCAAAGTTCATACCGGGGTGCTGCTCGCGGAGAATGGCTTCCGCCTCTTCATGCTTCTCATTTTCCCGGATGGCGATATACTCCATCTCCGGTGTGATGATTCCCTGGCGGGCATAGTGCATCTGGGTGACACACTTTCCGGCCTTGGCACGAAGGGGCTTGCGGCTCCGATGGAAACGCAGGTTTTCCAACTCGGGGTCATTTTCGCGCTTGAGCCCGTATTCCGATGTAATACCGGGAAGTTCTTCCACATCACCGCGGTCGAGGATCCACTGCTGCCGAAGGGGCTTCAGGCCTTTGCGCACATCGATTTCCACGTCCGGGTCGGTGTACGGACCGGAAGTATCATAAACCGTGACGGGAGGATTGTCCCCCGCTACGCCATTATTACGTCCCGCTTCCGTGGGCGACAACACGATTTCGCGCATGGGCACCTGGATGGACGGGTCGGAACCCTCCACATAGACGCGCCGGGATCCGGTGAACGGCGTCCGGGTAATCCGGGCTTCTTCCTCGCCCTTGGCGAACACTTCGTATTGACTGGATGGGACTGACATGAAAATTCTCCGTAAGAACAAGCATCACGTTGGGTTTGGGGGCGACCTGTCCACCGGTTATACAGCGGAGGACATCGCGGAGGCGTGATGCGCTATGGAATAAATGATAGGTGACACGAACGGGGAGTCCGACACACTACTGCGGCCCCATGATCGCATTCCCAAGGCCGTAGAATCAATGGTAAGCAGATACACCGCCGAAAACAGGCGATCGCGGCCCCCTGGAGGTGACCCTCCTTACTCCCGCAGCTTCAGGTACAGATGGCCTTCTTCCACCTGAATCGCTTCTACCCCCTTGGAGAGCCCATCCCAGAAGCCCCCCTGGCCGCCGAATTCCTGGACCAGATCCTTGTTCTTGAGGTCACCCATCCAGGCGGAGGGCAGGGGGATGCCGCCAATGCTGATGCCCCGTACGATCACCACGGGCTTATCGTTTTCAAAACGGAGGGTGGCCCCGGCGGTGATGCGGGCGGTCGTCCCACCCACCAGCGGGAACTCGTCGTCCATCGGCAGGAGCAGGGTGATACTCAGGAGGTCGTCCGAAAGGTCGACCGCCACCTTGTCCGCCCACTCGGGGTTCTTGTCGATGGCGGCGTTGAGCTCTTTTTCGGTAATACGGATTTCCCGATTCGCCCCGTCTTCACTGTAGGCCTCCGGTCGGGCAATCCCATCGTCTGCCACGGGGGCGCGTGAGCCGCCGGCCGCTTCGAGTCGCGCGACCTTTTCGGAGAAGGCGGCCTGTTCCGATTCGCTGAGCTGGGTCGTCTTAAAGGAAGACGCATAGACATTGCGCTTCACCCACCAGCCGGTGGCGGCGATACCTATCAGCAGGGCGACTAAGAGGGCCACCAGGATCTGCATGCAGCCGAAACGGCGTTTCTTCGTCGGGGTGGGCTGTTGTTCTTCGGCCATTCGTACATCTCCCAATTTGATGGCAATCCACCGGGCCACGCGCACGGTCTACCCGGATCATACCATTAACTGGGGGCCTTTATTCTTCTTTCAGGCCGAAGTACCAGGGCAATCGCATTGAAACATTCCCATTCTTCTTCACGTACCATAAAAACGCCGTGGTATCGTGCCACCCGATCCCAAGCGACCGCCGGTCGGGTTCGGGTGCCTTGACGCAAGGCGATGTATGCCCTTGTGCAGCGTCCGAAGTCGAGTCCTTGATTGCTCTGACAGTCCAATGACATGAATTGGCGCCGAGAGAGATTCTGGGCAAACGAGGCTTCCGCCGGGTCCTCTTTTGAGTCGCCCGAATCCAAGCGTCAACGCACCCGAACGTGTGTTACACGATCAGGTGGCACCACCAAGTTACTCTTTTCTGCGTCGGGGTCCAGAGAAAAGTGGATGGTTCTAATGCGATTGTTCTTGCCTAATTACCAACCCTACAGTTCTGCCCCACCCGGATTGGCCGTCACCCGCGTTGCGGGTTGTTGCGTCTCACTACTTTCCATCCCTTTCCCCATACCCAACGGAATATGCTATAAAAACCAAGTAACCCATCGCTTCCACCCTGCTACCGGAGATGACCGTGTACCGAAGCCTTTTATTGACACCCCAATATATTCTCCTCGTGTTGCTCTGTGCCCTCGTCCCCACAGCCGAGGCCCAGGAAAGCAGTCCCCAGGCCTACTCGGGCTACTCCGAGGCGGAATACAGCGATGTCGCCTGCGCGTCCACCTATATTCCCCTGCGCGATGGCGAACGAATGGCCGTCGATATCTACCTCCCCGAGGAGGGTCCCAAGCGGGATGGCTTCCCTGTCGTGGTCCAATACACGCCCTACCAACGTTCGGTCGTGGACCCAAAAACCGGCAAGATCTCCAACCTGACCCGTAAGAAACTGGAGATGGATCTCGTGGCCCATGGCTATGCCCTGGTGCGGGCCGACATGCGGGGTACGGGGGCTTCCACCGGCTGGCTCATGGATTTTATCCCCGCGCTCTGGGAGGATGGCAAGGAACTCCTTGATTGG
>JAUIMA010000425.1 GCA_030432675.1 Candidatus Hydrogenedentota bacterium
CCTTCGCCTACCCCATGGCCATCCAGGCGAAAGACGGCACCATCCATGTGGTCTGCACCACGGACGTACGGAAAACCGTGCTGCTCCTGAGCTTTCAGGAAGAGGCGGTGCTGGGGCGCAGCAAGTAGCCCGGGACAGTTTCTTTCCGGCACGTGTAGACTCCTTTGGCGCAATAACGTGAATCCGGAAAGAAACTGAACCCACAGAGACCATGCTTATGGGAAACAATACGGATTCTCGAATTCCTGTGCGACCCGCCAGCATGCCGCCGCCGCACTTGTGCTTTCGACCGCTGGTGGGAAGGTGCCAGTCTATACAGGATGTAGGAGCCTGAGTGGTCTGTTCCACACGTCGCTGTCATATGTTACACTAGCGGTGTAAGCAAAAGTGCAGGAAGATCTCCATGACGAACATCAAGAAGCAGATCATAACGGACGAGAACGGTCACCCCGTCGCGGTGCAGATCGCCTACGCCGATTGGGTCGCATTGGAATCGCAACTGGCAGAAGACACAACGCCGATCGTGAAAACATCCGAGCTCGGTAAGCATTTCGGTGTCATGCCGTTGCGTGTCGATCCCATGGCGTTCCAGGAACAGGTTCGTAGCGAATGGCCATAAGCCAGGTGCTGGACACCAACGTGGTGTTGTACCATCTTGGCGGCAGACTCTCGAGCCCGATCGGGGAAGGGCGACACGGTGTGTCGATTGTCACGCAGTTGGAACTCCTGTCGTATCCCAATATGACGCCAACAGAAGAAGCGCAGATACAATCCATTCTGGACGATCTTACCGTCGTCGGATTGGAGCCCGAAATTTGCCATTCCACCGTCTACCTTCGCAGGGCTTATCGCCTGAGACTCCCCGATGCCATCATTTGTGCGACCGCACTCGCGCTGGATGCAACCCTCCTGAGCAACGACAAGAAACTCGCAGAGATCTCCGAGATTCGTGTGTCGTCCGTGTCGTTGAGATCGGACACTCCGTAGTCGTCGCGCTTCTCGGTGACATCCTCCGCCGAAAACGCTTCGCACGTTGCCTGGGTTGCCGGAACCCGCCGGTCCAATTCTCGCCACACTCCGGCTGCCGCCGCCGTTGCGCTTCCCATCATACAGCCCGTATCATGGTCTTTTCTCTTACAACGCACAGATAACTTCAAAAAAGGAATTCCCCATGCGACTCAATCCCATTCTCGGCCTGGCGGCCTTGGCCCTCTGCACCCTGCCCGCCCTGGCGGCAGACGATGTAAAAATCGAAAAGGTCATTGGCACCGAGTACCCCGGTGAATACAAACACCCCGCCTGTATCACCGAACTCGACAACGGCGATCTCTTCATCACCTACTATGGTGGCGGTGGCGAATATGAAGACGAATCCAAGGTCTATGGCATCCGCCGCAAGAAAGGCGAAACCACCTGGTCGGACCCCCAGCTCCTGGCCGATACGCCCTTCCGTGGTGAAGGCAATGGCATCGTCTGGCAGGCCCCCGATGGCCTGGTCTGGCTTTTCTACGTGCAGCGCTATGGCGACACCTGGTCGGAAACCCGCATTAAGGCCAAAATCTCGGAAGACGGTGCCAAGACCTGGTCCGACTCCATGGTCCTCGATTTTGAAATGGGCAGCATGGCACGGGGCCGTCCCATCGTCTTGAATAATGGGAATTATCTCCTCCCCGTCTATCATGAGGCGGGTAGCGACCGGGAACAGATGACGGCCGAGACGGCGTCCTTCTTCCTCATTCACGATCCCAAGACACGGACCTGGACCCCGACGAAGCGGATCTACTCGAAGATCGGTAACCTCCAGCCCGAGCCGGTCCAGATTACGGACGGCCACCTGATTGCCTATTGCCGGGTGGCGGGTGACTACGAGCCCAGCACGACGCGCTACATGATTCGCGCGGAATCCCACGATGGCGGCATGACCTGGAGCAAGGGTGAAGACTCCCAGTTCCCCAACCCCAATGCGGCGGTGAGCTTCATCAAGCTGCAGAATGGCCACCTGCTCCTGGCCTACAACGACAACATGAACGACCGTAATCCTCTGACGATTGCCATCTCCGAAGATAACGACAAGACCTGGCCCCACAAGCGGGACATCGGCACGGACAAGAAGAACACCTACGCCTACCCCATGGCCATCCAGGCGAAGGACGGCACCATCTACGTGGTCTACACCACGGATGTCCGCAAGACCGTCATGCTCGCCAGCTTTGAAGAAGAGGCCATTCTCGGGCACACGAAATAACGGAACGGGGACTGCACCGAAGTCGTGTCGGCACGGTAGCGAATTCCGCCACGTGGCACAGCAGAATCCCTCCGGAAGCATGGAACACTGGGAATTCGGGGCTGTCCCCCTCTTCACTCAGGAGAGGGGGACGGCCCCGGGGACTGCCCCGAAGTCATGTCGGCGCGGTAGCGAATTCCGCCACGTGGCGCAGCAGAATCCCTCCGGAAGCATGGAACACCGGCTATTCGGGGCTGTCCCCCTCCCCTGACCTTGTCAAGAGGGCCCATGGGTGCCACCCACCCACAAGCTTCCCCCGCTGCGCTCCCCTGCTTGAGGGTGCCACCCACCCCGGTTTCTCTTGTTGAGGGGGACGGCCCCCGCTATTGCGTATGCCCCACCAATCCGACAACCTCGAGTTCGCCTACACGCATACCCCACCGACCAAACGTCATAACGCGGGGGCAGTCCCCACAAAAAAAGGCAGACGCCAAAGCGTCTGCCGATGATAGCTTGTTGTGACTACCCTTACTTTGTCGTAAAGGTGTGGACCGTGTGGTGGCGGTAGGTCTCGCCGGGCTTCAACACCACGGTCGGCCATTCGGGCTTATTGATGCTGTCGGGATAATGTTGGGTCTCCAGGCAGAAGCCACTGTGCTTGGGGTAGATAACCCCGTCTAAGCCTTCGAAACTGCCATCCAGGAAATTACCCGAGTAAAACTGAATGCCCGGCTCCGTCGTGTGAATCTCCATCACCCGCCCCGTCTTTGGGTCGGAAACGGTCGCCGCGTGGTGCAGGTCGGTGGAGGTGTCGTTCAACACATAATTCAGGTCATAGCCCCCCGGTACCTGGTCGATGCGCGCACCAATGGCCGCCGGTGCCGTGAAATCCACGGGCGTACCGGCCACCGGGGCAATCTCACCGGTAGGGATAAAGGTCTCATCGGCCGGCGTGTAGTTCGCCGCATTGATTATGAGCTCATGATCAAGAATCGTGCCCGCACCATGGCCCCCCAGATTCCAATAGCTGTGCTGGGTCAGGTTGACCACCGTCGCCTTGTCCGTCGTGGCTTCATAGTCAAAGCTCAGTTTGTTGTCGTTGGTCAAGGTGTATTTCACCACGCTCGTCAACGTGCCGGGGTAGCCCTCTTCCATGTCCTTGCTGACATAGGTGAACTTCACCCCCACGCCGTTGTCCGTGGTGAACCCTTCGGCCGTCCAGACCACCTTATCAAAGCCCTTCACCCCACCATGGAGATGGTTCGGCTCGTTGTTGATGGCCAGGGTGTATTCCGTGCCGTCGAGGGTGAATTTCCCCTTGGCGATCCGGTTGGCACAGCGCCCGGCAATAGCTCCGAAGTAGGGGCTGTTGGCCTCGTAGCTCGCCAGATCGGGACATCCCAGGGTGATGTTGGCGAGGGCACCCTCCCGGTCAGGCGTCTCCAGGGAGACCAGGATCGCGCCATATTCGATGAGCACGGCCTTTAACCCGTTGGTGTTGGTAAGGGTGAATTGTTCCACCGCAACGCCGTCGCTGGTGGTGCCATAGGGCGTCACTTCGATACCCATGGTGTTCCCTTTGTCTGCTGAGGCCGCGATGGTGCTGAGCAGCATCACGGCCGTAAGTGCCCCAAGACAGGCGGCGTGGTAAGGCATTTTCATGGGCCAGTTTCTCCTCTCGGAACCTGCGTTCCACCCGGTTTTCAATCCCCGCATACAGTACTACACCCTATGAATAATGTCGAATTTTATGATCAACCCTACTCTACGAGCTCCGTCAGGAGGGCCGCCGCCGTGGCACAGGGATCCCCACCCTCTCCCTCGACGGCACAGGTAATGGCCGGGTCGTCTCGCCAGGAGAACTCGAGGGCATCGCCAAACTCCTGATAGAGCCGGTTCTGCGTCTGCTTATCTGGAAAGCGGCTGGGCTCAAAGCGGAGCACCACATTCTTCTGGGTCGCCACCACGCCCTTGATGCCTGCCTCACCCGCCAGGGCACGGACATGCATCACATCGAGTAATCGGCGCACCGGACCGGGGGGCGGACCGAATCGATCTTTCAACTCGGCGCGCAACTCCGCCACTTCTTCCGGCGACTGCACCCCGGCGATACGGCGGTAGAGGGTCATCTTCTGCTGGGCAGTGGCCACGTAGGCATCGGGTATGAAGGTATCGATCTGGAGGTCGAAGGGCGGCAGATTTCGTTTACGGATAGGCTGACCCTTGTGCTCGGCGATGGCCTCGGCAATCAGGTCTTTATACGTTTCATAGCCTACGGCGGCAATGCTGCCACTCTGCTCGGCGCCGAGGATGTTGCCACAGCCACGGATTTCCAGATCGCGCATGGCAATCCGGAAGCCCGACCCCAGGGAAGAAAAGTCTTCGAGGGCCTTGAGGCGCTGCTGAGCGTCTTCGCTCAGGGCCTTATCTCCCGGTATCAGCAGGTAGGCAAAGGCACGGTGCTTATAGCGCCCGACCCGGCCGCGAATCTGATACAACTCGCCCAGGCCGAAAGTGTCGGCCCGGTCCACAATAATGGTGTTCGCGTTCGGGATATCGATACCCGACCCGATAATGGTCGTACACACCAGCACGTCGATCTTCTTGTGGATGAAGTCCGACATGATATCTTCGAGTTCATGTTTGGCCATCTGGCCGTGCCCGATACCAACCCGCGCCCGGGGCACTAACTTGTTGATCTGGGCAGCCACCCGATCGATGGTCTGGACGCGGTTGTGCAGGAAAAAGACCTGGCCTTCCCGGGCCAGCTCGCGCGTGATGGCTTCCTGTACCACCCGGGAATCCCAGGCCTCAATGGCCGTGTGGATGGGCAGTCGATCATTGGGCGCGGTGTTGATGAGACTCATGTCACGCACCCCAATGAGGGAGAAGTGCAAGGTCCGCGGAATGGGCGTGGCCGAAAGGGTCAATACATCCACATGGACACGGAGCTGCTTGAGGCGTTCTTTCACCGCCACACCAAAGCGCTGCTCCTCGTCGATAATTACGAGGCCCAGATCTTTAAAGTTCACATCCTTAGAGGTAAGGCGGTGGGTGCCTACCAGCACATCAATCTCGCCTGCCTTCACCTGGTCGATGGTTTCACGTTGCTGCTTGGCCGTCCGAAAACGGTTCAACAAGCCAATGCGCACCGGAAAGTCGGCCATGCGCTCGCTGAAGGTCTGAAAGTGCTGCTGGGTCAAGACGGTCGTGGGTGCCAGCATGGCCACCTGCTTGCCATCCATCACGGCCTTAAAGGCTGCGCGGAGGGCCACTTCCGTCTTGCCATAGCCCACATCACCACACAAGAGGCGGTCCATGGGCCGGGGGGATTCCATATCCCGCTTAATGTCGTCGATGGCCCGGGCCTGATCGGGCGTTTCGTCGTATTCGAAGGCATCCTCGAACTCACGCTGCCACGGCGTGAG
>JAUIMA010000426.1 GCA_030432675.1 Candidatus Hydrogenedentota bacterium
TGTGCGTGGCGGGAAGGGGGAGTCTCCTCTGCAAGACTCCGAAGCGCGGGCGTCCGAGCCCAGGGAGACCGATGGACGCCCGAATTACATTCTTCGTGCTGGCCTTACAGCCGTGCCGCTCCATGCACACGAAACTTCGCGTGGCTCAGCATCGCGTGGCACATCCTGTATCCGTACATTCTTGTCAGGGAGACTGGATCGGGTGGGGCGGCATGCCTTTATCCACAAAGCCGCTTGTGGTGCGCGATAGTTCCCCGTGCCACGCGATGCCGAGTCTTACGAGGTTTCGTGTGCGTGGAGGGAAGGGGAAGTCTCCTGTGCAAGACTCCGAAGCGCGGGCGTCCGAGCCCAGGGGGGCCAATGGACGCCCGAATTAAATTCTCCGTGCTGGCCTTACGGCCGCAATGCTCCATGCACACGAAACTTTGCGGAGCTCGGCATATCGTGGCTCGAAACGACGTCAGCGGTGCGTCGTGGACGTGGCACGAACGAAATCCAATGGTGTGGGCAACGATAACACCTTCCCTATCCACCCGCCCAAAGAAAAACGGACGTGCGCCTCGTTTGGAAGCGCACGCCCAACTACGAAAGGGGCAAGGATAAAAGGGGGTATCAGGTGCCGCGGCCTACGAGGGCGCTCAGCTCATCGACGGGATAGTTGTCGGCGGGATACTTGACGAATTCCACGTGGCCGTCCATGTACAGCACATTACAACCGCCGGGAATGTGGGCGAAGCCGCGGAGACTGCTGCCAGCCGTGCCGATGCGGTCCCACATGAAAGCGACACTGCTCTGGGCTTCGGCAGAAGCCGCAGGATTGTTGATGTCTGTAATCATGAAGCGCTCGATGCCTTCCCGAATACGTTGGATGCTCGTGCCGCCGCCGTTACCCTGGGCCGCTGGTACAGGAATGCCAATATCGGTAAAGGCACTGGAAATGGATGCGAAGTAGCCGTTCAATCCGCCGATATGGGTGGCGCTGAGTTCGATGTTGTCTTCCGCCAGCTCGATGGTGGCCCCATTGGGCGTATCGCCAAAGGAGTTGCCACGCCAGGCACCCCACATGGTGCTGGTAGTGATCCATGCTTCGCTGGAGTCATTAATCCAGCCATTGTAGATGTAGGAGCGGTCATCGAAGAGGGTGCGGTTCAAATAGAAGCCGCCGTTCTGCGGTGCCGTTTCAGGGCCACTGGCTTCAGTACCGCTACACCACGAGCCTCCAGGACAAACCGCGAAATCTTCAAACTCGTTGTCCGGCTGGGAGGGGCAGAAGTAGATGGCCATGTCAGACAAATACTCGGGATAAATCTCGATGCCGCTGGGTGCGGTCAAGACTTTGTTGGGGCCGGGATTGGGCAAACGGTCGATGCCGAGGGCGACACGGGGGAAGCGTTCGCCGCTGGACTCGTTCGCATACATCTTGCAGACGAGGCCCCATTGCTTGAGGTTGTTCTGGCAACTGGCCCGCCGTGCGGCTTCGCGGGCACGGGCCAATGCGGGTAACAGGATGGCGGCCAGGATGCCAATGATGGCAATAACGACCAACAACTCGATCAGGGTAAAACCTTTCTTTTGCATTTTCTCTCTCCAGATTATGAGTTCACGCTTACCATGCAGCGACACGGGATCCGCTACCTCTTCGACATCTTCCCAGGGGGATTTAAGGTATGAAGGGGGGAAGACAAAACTCACTGGGATCTCTCACTGCAGGTTTCACTGTATCAGTAGTGTGTCCATTCGTCAATCGGTATTTTACGCACAGGAAATTGGAATGCGTAGTTTTATTATAGATGGCGCATTAGTGAACCATAATTACTCGAAAAAAATGCCATCATCGTCCCAAAAAAAGACCCGCGACATGGGCGCATGTCGCGGGGAATTGGAAAAGATGGTACACGTTGGGAAAAGGAATCAGTGGGCGTGCCCGTGGTCGATTTCCTGCTGGGTGGCTTCGCGAACCTCTTCGATGCTCACGGCAAAGTGGAGCCGCTCACCGGCGAGGGGGTGGTTGCCGTCGACCGTGACGGTTTCATCGCTGACGCCGGCCACCTGAATGGGCACGGGGCCGTTGTCGGTCTGGGCCTGGAAGGTCATGCCCACCTGAATGTCATCCACACCGGCAAAGGCACTACGGGGTACCTCTTGCACGAGTTCTTCACGGTGGACGCCGTACCCTTCTTCGGGCTCAATGACGACGTCGAGTTTGTCGCCCACTTCTTTACCATCGAGGGCCGTTTCGAGGCCCTTAATGATGCCGCCAGCACCTTGCAGGAACTGGAGGGGATCCCCGCCGTCAGAGCTGTCCAGGGTTTCTCCTGCATCATTCTTAAGGGTGTAGTGAATGCCGACGATGGCCTGGTCTTGGACTTGCATGGTGTTCCTCGCTGGGGTGTTGGTCTCGTTTGTTTCTGTTGAAATTGTTTTAACTATAGCATGGATGGAGGGGCCATCAACCAGTTTTGCGAGGAAAAGTGGGGTTTTTCAGTTTACGGTCGGGGGGCCGCTGCGGTGTTATTCAGAAATTCCTCGAGGTCGGTGTAGCCATCTTCGTCGGCGTCTTCCCTGTGATTGGGGGCGTGGGGGTTGAGGCCCTGCTCGATTTCCCAGGTGTCGGGCATCCCGTCCCCGTCGCTGTCTGTGGGGGCGGTGATGTTTACGAGGGTGGGCCACCCGCCGACCTCGTCGACCCGATTGACCAGGGAACCGGTGCCTGCTTCTACGGAAGCAATGACCCGGGCGTCCACGGGGTCCCGCTTGGGTAAGGTGGCCCCGGCAGTTGCGAGGACGGCGGTGCGGGCCTCTTCGGCGGAGGTGGTCGTGACGGGTGCGGTGTTGAAGGGTGTGGTTTGGGGAGCGCCCCCCGAAAAGGTGCCCACATTGCCCACGCTGTAATACTGGCAGGTCTCCGTGGCCTTGAAGCGCGTATCGGGGTGATGGTTGGCAATGAAATTCATGCGGACGGGGTCTTCGGCGGTGTAGCCCGAACCGCCCTGATACATGACGTTGTTGCGAAAATCGAAGAGGATGCTGCCCTCGCCATAGGTGCCCGGCCGGGGGGAACGGGAGCGGTGGAAGGCGTAGAGATTGTGGTGGAAGCTGACTTCGCCGTTGGCCCGGATGAGAGAGCCATAGCCGTGGCTGCCCTTGCCATGGGTGCTCTCGTTGAGACTTTCGCTGATGATGGACCACTGGACCGTGATGTTGGTCGTGCCGTCACCGGTGACCGAGCAGACCTCATCGTTGGCCCAACTGGTGGAGCAATGGTCCACGATGACGTTCTTGCTGGGGGCCGTGATAGAGAGGGCGTCGGTGGCCCAGTCCTTGCCTTCCTTCGCGAGTGCCCGCCCGATTTCGTCACCGGGGCGACAGCGCAGATAGCGGAGAATCACGTCGTGGGTTTTGACGATGAGGCCGAAGTTCATGGTGCAGATGCCCTCGCCCGGGGCGGACTGACCGGCGATGGTGACGAAGGGCTCGGTGAGGACCAGGGTGGCCTTGAGTTCGATGGTGCCCGAGACACGGAAGAGGATGGTGCGGGGTCCCTTGGTATCGATGGCCGCCCGGAGACTGCCGGGGATGGGCGTGTCGTGGTCGGGGTGGTAATCGTCAAGGGTAGTGACGAAGAGCACCGCGCCGCCACGGCCTCCCATGGCGTGGGCTCCCGCGCCTTCCGCACCGGGAAAGGCGGGCAGGGGGGCAGCGGATGCGAGGGAGGTGAGGAGGAGGGCGACGGCAATGGCCACCGTGCTTGAAGGTCCCGAGGTCCATCCATTCATAGGTGCATCTCCTTCATTTTTGAGGGCGCTACGGGGCACGGGCAAACCCTGGCGGGCCTGCCCGTGGCACCCCGACGTATATTGCTTCCTCTACTCAGTCTGTCTCCAGGTTGTCGCCGATTTTGACATTGGCCTCGGCGGCCGCGTTGATGGGGCCACCAGTACCCTTACTAAGGGTGCAGCCGCTGATTTGATTGGCGGTGCCGGGGCCTTCCCACAGGATGGCATGGGGCATCTTGAGTTCTTCGTGGCCATCGAGAATGGAGCAGCCCTGGATGTTGACGAGGTCGCAGTTCTTCAGGTGGAAGCCGGGAAGGCCGGGGTCGAGAATCTGGCAGGCGCTGAAAATCATACGCTTGCAGTCGTGGACCTCTACCAATCCCTTTCGCTCAATTTTGACGGGTGTGTTGGCCGTGTGCTCACCGGCGTAGGCATCGTGGATGTTGGAACCGCTGAAGGTGCAGTCCGTGCTGCCTTCGAAGGTGATTCCCGTGGCGAGCTCTTTGGGGAGGTAGCCATAGTTGTGGTCGAAGGTGTTGCCCGTGACGACGATGTTGCGGCAGTTGGTGACGCGGAGATTGCGCTGGTGGCCGCTGTAGATGATGTTGCCGCTGACGGTGATGCCCCGGGCGGAGTTGAGATCGATATTGGTTTCCTGGCTGCCAATCATGTTGCCGCTGATGGCGAAGAGGCCGGTGTGGTGATTTTCCTCCGCGCGGCCCAGAAAACGGATATTGGCACCGCCGGGGGCATAACGGGCCTGGATGGTGTTGCTGGCGATGGTGCCCTCGCGGATGGAGGCCTTTTCGCCCGTGGTTTCGATCCAGATTTCCGCACTCGCGGGGGCCCCTTCTTTCACGTGACGGTCATAGTTGTATTCGATGTCGTTGCCCGTGATCTGGACGTTACGGATTTCGCCGTTGAGAATCTTGATGCCCGAGAGCTTGTTATAGCTTATGTGGCTGCTCGCGATGATGGCCTGGTGGATGTTGGCATGATCGAGAAAGACACCCACGCCCGAGTTGTCGTAGATGTGGCAATGGCTGATGAGAATGTTTCGTGCGCGCTGGGTGAAATGGATGCCGTGGCGCAATTTGCGCAGCATCACGCCTTCGAAGGTGCTCATGGCGGTCTGGTAACAATGGATGCCATCCGCTTCGGGGTGGCGTCCTTCGATTTCGATGCCCTGAATCAGGGGCATGCGTTCCTGGGCCCAGATTTGCGCCTTAAACCGCTCAGGGTCGGCGCTGCCGTCGTGGTTTCCCCGGAAGTCGAAGGCCGGTCCGGCACCGTCCATGATGACCTTGGTGGTGCCGGCACTGCCGGAGATGCTGGTAAAGCCGGAGGCGGCCATATCGATGACGATGGAGCGGGTGATGCGATAGTGGCCCGGCTCGAAGTGGAGCAGGTTGACGCCCTGCTCGACGGCATGTTGAATGGCGGTGGTATCGTCGGCAACCCCATCGCCCACGGCCCCGAAATCTCGTACGCTGCGCATAAAAACAGAATCCTTCCTGTGCTGCATCGGGGCCTCTTGGTTGGCCCCGTAATTCCTGGTGAATGGGCAGTATAGCGAAACCGGTGGAGGGAGTGAAGGTATCCGGTAAAATGTCTGCCTGGGAGCGGTGGCCTTTTTTTGTGTTGCGGTGCGGGATAGTACCCCGTGCCACGCGATGCCGAGTCCTGCGCGGTTTCGTGTGCGTGGAGGGAATGAGAAGTCTCCTCTGCAAGACTCCGAAGCGCGGGCGTCTGAGCCCAGGGAGCCGGATGGACGCCCGAATTACATTCTTCGTGCTGGCCTTACAGCCGTGCTGCTCCATGCACACGAAACTTCGCGTAGCTCAGTATCGCGTGGCACATCCTGTATCCGTAG
>JAUIMA010000427.1 GCA_030432675.1 Candidatus Hydrogenedentota bacterium
AAAGCATCGGCATAACCCCAAAGCGGATACACTTAAGAAACACGATCACGTGTCCAAACAATGGGGTCCACTTCTGTATTGGGCTGATTCGTTGGATCATAAATTGTAGAATCTGTACTCATATTCATTGACCTCGTCACGTTGGTCTTGCATACGCACAAAATAAATGGGCTAACTCTTAGACCTAAACTCACGAACTCTCAGTCGCCACATTTTCAGGTAGGACAATTCCGGAGATTTCATTTTTGCTCGATGACGTGTCCATAAGCTCAAGGCTAGGGACAAACTCATAGAATCACGCATATTCGCCTCGAACATATACCCCTAGCTTTGAAGATCAATCGAGAAACACCCCACTCGGTGATGGTCACAACTTCTCACTCCGCCTTCAGTCGCTCCGAAAAGCGGCCCAGCACCGCCATGTTATCGGGATGGGCCTCGAAGTTCCACGCTTCGTGGACGTCGATGCCGTCGAAGCCGTGCTTCCGTGTGGTGTCGGCCCAGAATTCCATTTTGCTTTCCAGCGCTTTTGGCTCTCCGGGCAGCCATTCGGAGAAAAGATAAAGTTTGGTCTTGCCCTTGCAGTATTCCTGATACTCCCGGGCCGCCCAGCCGAAGAGGTCCTCCCCCTCTTTCCGCACGATGTCGGGCTTGGCGCTCCAGTAGGCGTGGTCGGGGCTGGCCATGATTTCGTAGTCCCCCACGATGAAGGCGTCGGCAATATCCTCGTCGACCAATTGCTTCCAGTGGTTCGTGTAGCGCACCACGACATGGGTGCTGAAATGAGGGTCCACGGCGAACTGGGTATACTTCCCAAGCTGGAGGCCCACCCAGAGTTCTTTTTCCTGGCCATGACACAGCGCCCCAAGTTCACGATAGAGCTGGACCATGGCATCGCCCTTGAGGTCGTGCCAGGCCTCCTTGTCGAAGTCTTCCGCCGTGCGGATGTCCACGCCGTGCTTCGCCTGATAGGCATCCACGATGGGCTGGCTGTAGCCGTAAAAATCTTCTTCGTGGGTGTTGGGCAGGTGGCGGGTGTGGCTGCTCGTTGAACACAGGATGCCGTCGGCACCCCACGCCAGGAGTTCCTTCGCCTGCTTCACCCGAAAGTCCCGTGACTTGGGCCAGGCGTAATCGGTGAGCCCTTCGAAATAGGTGGTGCCATCTTTCCCCACCCACTGGAGGTGCGGGTTCTCGTCGAGGAACTTGGAGCGAAATCCCGGATACATGTCATCGAAAAGGTCAATCCAGGCGATGACCCGCATCCCTTCCGCGTGACCCGCTTGAATGAACGCCTCGGGCGGATTGAAGTCGGCGATCACTTGGGCGTATTTTTTGTTCCACAACGTGCGCTGTGCAATGTACGCCTCCAGGTCTTTAAGTTCCGCCGTGGGATGGGCACGGGCGTGTTCCGCGTCGAATCCCATGGGATAGGAGAGGTCGGTCCGGTAGGGCAACAAGCCCAGACACCCGGCGCGCACAATGAGCGTATCGCAGCCGTTGGACTTGAGCTGTTTGACGAGGGTCTTGACGTCCCCCACGGTCATGGGCTCCGGACGGAGCCACACCTCGTCGTTGACGTCGATGTCGACGATATGTTCGGGGGCGGCGGGGGCGAAGGTCGCGATCAGCAGGGCACAGATTATGGCCAGATTGCGCGTTATTGGTTTTGCCATGGATGGAACATCTCTTTCTAGTTTATCTAGTGGACTTGGTGGACGATGTGGACAGGGTGGACAGCCGTCGACTCGTTATCATGTCCACTCCGTCCACAACGTCCACCAATCTCCAACAGGCGCACATTCCAGGCGCTTACGCTAGCAAATTCCCGGAGGCGCAACAAGGCCCCGAACTTTTTTCTTGACAGAATCCCTGATTCGCGATATTGTGTTGATATACCAACACACAAGACGGATTTCGTTTAGCCAGTCATAATTGTATTGCTTGCTCAACACAACAACACACAAAGGAGGGTGGCGGTGCTTCACATAAACCTGAGCCAGAGCGATGGGGTGCCCCTCTATCTCCAGCTCGAACGGCAGATCAAACATCTCATCGCCACAGGACGGCTCACCACCGAGGATGAATTACCCCCGGTGCGGGTGCTGGCCCAGCAGTTGGTGGTGAATCCCCAAACCGTGGTGCGGGCCTATCGGGAGCTGGAAATGGCGGGCCTCATCTATAAGCGGCGGGGCGCGGGCACTTATGTCTCTGCCGAGGGCACGCCCTACACCGAAGCGGAATGCCGACGCCTGCTCGCCGAGCGGGCCAACAGCCTTCTCGTGGAAGCGCGAAATCTCGGGTTTGACCTGGAAAAAACCCTCGCACTGGTGCGGGAATGCAGTATTGAATTGGATCGACAGAAGGAGGGCTCAGAATGAATCAAGAACTCAACACAGACAAAGTCATTGAGGTGGAGGGACTCTCCCGCCACTTTGGTAAGAAGGAAGCCCTCCGGAACATCAACCTTACGGTACGTCCGGGCCAGGTCTTTGGGTTGGTGGGAGAAAATGGCGCGGGTAAGACCACCCTCATTCGCCATCTCCTCGGTGCCTACAGCGCGAAGACCGGCTCAGTCCGCGTCTTTGGCTTCGACCCCGTAGCCAATCCCGTGGCCGTCCTCGGGCGCACGGGCTATCTCTCGGAGGATCGGGACCTGCCCCTGTGGATGAAGGTTCGGGAGCTCATGGCCTACACGGCGGCCTTCTACCCCGACTGGGACCAGCCCTTTGCGGAGGACCTGCGAAAGCGCTTCGGTCTGTCCCTCGACACCAAGATCAAGGCCCTCTCTCGAGGCGAGAAAGCCAAGGCGGGACTCCTCATGGCCCTGGCCCACCGTCCCGACTTACTCCTCCTCGACGAGCCGTCTTCCGGACTGGACGCTGTGGCGCGGAAGGACATCCTGGGCGAAGTCATCCGCTCGGTGGCGGAAGAAGGACGAACGGTTATCTTCTCTTCCCACCTGCTGGACGAGGTAGAGCGGGTATCGGACCATGTCGCCATGATTCACGACGGGGCCGTCACGCTGGACATGTCGATGGACGAACTCAAAGAAGGGCATCACCGCTTTGTCATTCGATTTTCCGAGAGCCGGGAGTGCTTTCCTGACGTGCCGGGGCTGTTGCACGTGGAAGGTAGCGGAAGAGAATGGCGGGTGCTGTGCACCGGGGCATTGGATGAATTAAACGGGCTGCTGCAGGAAACGGACGGGCAGATCATCGAAACCATGACACCCACCTTGGATGAGATCTTCGTGGCACGGGCCACGGGCATACCCTCCAAAACGATGGCGATATAGGGGTCTATGATGAACACTAAAATTCGTGCCCTCTTATGGGAAGAATTTCGCACCGGCGGCGTTATCACGGCGGCCTGCGCCCTGGCCGCGACCTTGGTCATGCTCTATCTCCGGATTTTCGAAACGGGCGACACCCCCTGGAGCTATCATGCTCCCCCCGCCATGGGACTGAGCTTGGGATCCGTCCTTCTCCTTTCAGTGCTCCTGCTTTTTCGACGGAATAACGAAGGCGGACTAAGCGGAGGCTATTCTCGTCGTATCCTCCTCCTGCCGGTGGAAACGCGCCATCTCGTGGCCTGTAGTCTGCTGACCCGCACCCTTTTCGTCAGCTTGCTATCCCTATTTATGATTGGGCTGTGTCACGCTCTCTACGGCCATGGCCCCTCCTGGGTTCTGGCCTTCCTCTTGCCGGCCCTCTATGTGTTCATACAAGGTCTTGACTGGCTCTATCGTCCCGCGCCGTGGCTTACCTGGTGCGTGGCGATTGTCACCCCCATTCTCGTTACGATTGAATGCATGGTATCCGAAATCGGACTCGGAGATATGGACGAAGTAACACTCTCCGTGAGCAGCGGGGCATTCACCCTTATCGTCGCTCTTGCCGTGGTCTTTGCGGTATCCTGCCGCTCCGTCGGGTGGACCCGTAAGGGCGCAATACTCAACACAAAAAACGGTATCTCTCTGCCCGCCGCTCTTCCCCTGCCGGGTTGGTCGGAGCGCATCACTCACCATTCACCGCGTTGGGCCTATCTTTGGCATTTCCTGCGAAAAGACGGGGGATATCTTCCCACCATCGCTATTGTCTTGGGGTGCCTCCTGACCGGCGGAGTCTTCGCGGCACATAGTATGGCTAAAGCCATTGACGATGAGTTCCTGCTCGCTTTCTTCAGCTGGTTTATCTGGCCCCTGTTCATCCTCCTGACAGGGCTATGGGCCATGCTCCGGGGCGGCGGTGCCCTCCAGCGGGGCATCCGACCCCCCCTGACCGACTTCCTCTACCCCCTTCGAACGGCCGACATGGTCACCACCCGATTGCTGGGTCAGGGCCTCGTGCTGGCCATCACCTGGATCTTCTTCCTGGCCATCAGTACGGCGACCCTCCTCTTTGCGGAAGACGGTCTGACCTGGCGCATCTACACCGACGCATGGCAGGCGGGGGAACTGAGCCTCCGAGAGATTTCGAACCTCCAGTTGCTCGTCCCTCTGCTGGCCCTGTTGCTTGCCTGGTGGGCCATGGCCCTGCGAACGCGCCTCATGGCCTGCTTCTTCGGGGCCCTGGTCATCCTCGGGAGCCTCTTGGGCTTGTGTGATGCGGTTACCTACCCCGTTGTGGACCCCGACGATTTCGCCATGACGCTCGTTCTCCTCTGGGTGGCATCCCTGCTTGTACTGGGATACAGCATCTGGAAGTTGGGCAAGCAATCCAAGTGGCTCATCCGCATCGCCGCAGTCGTGACCATCATCTTGTCGGCCCTCGCCCTAACCGCCACCGATCGTTCTTTCGAACAGGTCGTAACGTGGGCCCTGCTGCTCCTCCTGGTAACGACCGCAAGTGCCAGTATGGGCTGGGCCTGGTGGCGGGGAATTATGCCGACCAAGCACGTGGTGGTTGCCCTGACGTCCGGAGCCTTGGTCACCCTCTTCAGTTACCCCTTTGGACATTGGATCTATTCTGGCATCGACCCGGATGGCCTCCTCTTTGCCCTTGCGGCCGGTGCCCTCGCCGTCTTTCCCTATCCCGCGCTCCTGCTGGACCTCCATCGACAACGTCATGATGAGGACTCGACGGTCCGCACCGAGAACCCGGATGCCCCCACCTCATGGAAGCTCTCTCCGGCACAGCAGCGGCTCGCCGTGGGCCTGGCCAGCGCGCTGGGGGTCTGGGCCCTTTGGTATTCCTGGCCCGCCGAGCCGGCCTACCGCGAAGCCCTCCGCCGTCAGGGGCAACCGGCCACCTTGGCAGAGCTGGCAGCCAGTTGTCAACCCGGCCCCCCGGAAATAGACGCGGCCCCCCACTATCTCGCGCTCATGAAGGAGCAGCGTGCGCGGGAGAATGATTGGGCGCGCATCGCCAAAGATAATATGCGGAATACGACCCCAGAGATCGCGTATGCGTACAGCAAATACAACCGTATTGCCTTTGGTGAAGTAACCGTTGATCCAGGACACCCCGTAATGCTCCATGATTGGAACGTCGCGCAACAACGCTATGCCACGGTGGAAGCCCCTATTTCAAAGGCTCTCGCAAAACTGACCCATACCCCCTACGAACAATGTCATTTCGCCATCGACTTCGTCTTGGAGTTCCAAATGGGGATGTATCACCTGGGTCCGCTA
>JAUIMA010000428.1 GCA_030432675.1 Candidatus Hydrogenedentota bacterium
GTGACATATTATATCGAGAAGAACCACGATGGTTTCGCTTTGCGAGATACTGCCAGCAGCGGTAACAGCAGAGCAGCACCTTTTATTGGTCTCTCTGAGAGTAAGCGACCTCGGCGGCGCCCGATATTGCGCTCGTCAAACCCGCCTCCCGAATTCCTTCCGCTAGCCTGTCACTCCGCCCCTTGCGCGGTACCACCCCCAACGTCCCGGTGCTCTCCTATTGCCGCTACTATTCGTGTTAATTCGTGTCCATTCGTGGTTCAACTCTTTTTTGCAGCTCCGCCAACCCATCCGTCACCCCCCTGGCCCCTTCCAATCTCCGTGCGCGTCTCTGTTATGATCCGTCCTCACACCGCATCCACCGGGGACACATGCCATGCAAAATCTGTCTATCTTCGTCTTCATCTTCCTTCTCCTGGGTCTGGTATTCCTGGTGGCCCGCAACACCCGGACTCGCTACCCCTATCGCCAACGGGCACAACTCTTCACTCCGGCGGAGTGGCGCTTCCTCCAGGCCCTGCACGCGGCAATGCCCGAAGACCTCCTGGTCTTTGGCAAGGTGCGGGTGGCCGATGTCTTGCAGCCCGAGAAGGGACTGGACCGCAGCACGTGGCAGCGCTCCTTTAACAAGATCGCGGGAAAACACTTCGACTTCGTGCTGGTGGATGCCGATACCGGACAAACGCGCTGCGCCATCGAACTCAACGATCGCTCCCACCAGCGAAAGGAGCGGCAAGAGCGTGACACCTTCCTCATGGGCGCCTGCAAAAACGCCCACTTCCCTTTGCTCATGATTCCCACGGCGCGCCACTATGACCCGGCAGAAATAAACGCTCAAATAAAAGAGGCCCTCGCGGATAGAGACATCTCGCCTGCGAAGTCGGCACCCGTCGCGGTGTCTCAACACCCCACCCCGGAAGCGGGTCAACATTGCCCCCAGTGCGGTAGCCCGTTGGTGGAGCGTACGGCACGGCGCGGAAAGAATGCCGGCCGTCACTTCCTCTCCTGCGCGGATTTTCCCCGGTGCCGCTATTCCCGTTCGCTGTAAGGTCGGGCCGCAAGGACTATCCGATTCGTGGTACCCTGAGGGCCATGCACCCTATTGGCAACAAAGTACTATGGGTCACCCTCGGGTTCTTGCTGAACCTGGGGTACGCCTGCGCCCAAGACACCGCGCCCCAACACCGCACGATCACGCACCAGAGCGAAGTCCGCAACTCCTACGTCGCCCTGCCCGCCGACTACAACACCGACACCACCTACTGGCCCCTCGTCGTCGTCCATGGTGGGGGCGGCAATGCGGAAAAGAACACCAAGGCCCTTGCGTTGCGGCGGCAAGCGGACCAGGAGGGGCTGCCCGCCATCGTGATTCAACCCGAGTTCATCACGGCGGACAAGCAGGTGAGTCGCTTTCCCTCCCTTGGCGAGTCCGACTTTCTCCTGGCCGTGCTCCAGGCGGTGCGGGGGGAGTTCATGGTCCAGGAGAAGATACTGCTCAACGGCTACTCCATGGGCGGCCAATTCACCCATCGCTTCGCCCTGGCCCATCCCGAGATTGTGCAGGCCTGCGCGCCCTTTGCCGCGGGGACATGGTCCACGCCCGACGGGCGACTGCTCATTGAATCCTTCGGCGCGGTGGACGATCCCCGCGCCTTTCTCAGCGACCCAAAAAACGCGCAGAAGATTCCCGAGCGCCTCGGTGATCTTTTCGACCCCCGGGTGGTCAAGGCGGCCCGTGTCGTGCCCGGGGCGGGGGCAGACTCGGTGCCCTACCTGGTCATGTGCGGCACGCTGGACACGCGCATGGGTATTGCGAAGGAATTCGCCGCTTCCCTGGCCGCCGCAGGCTATACCGTCGAAAGCGCCTGGCCCGCCACACCCCACGGAAACCCCAAGGGCACCTATGACGCCGAGTTCGAGAAATATACGGCCCAGGCCGTTGATTTCTTCAAGCGCCATACGGAACGCCAGCATGAAACTCGAAATCCCCGCGCCCATATAAGCAAATGACACGGGTGCCACCCTCAAAGACGGGAGGAACGAGCGGCTTTGTGGGTGATGGGATGTGGTGGATGCATCGTTTTCTTTCGAACTCGAAGTACCTTCACCCACAAACTTCCCCCGCTTCGCTCCGCCGTTTGAGGGTGGCACCCGGCCAGCTTGCGGGCCTCGATACGCCGTGGCCTGCCCTTGAACGGCGGGCGCTCTATGCTATAGTGATGCTCTAGACCCGCAACGCATAACTGGAGGGGAGCCGATGAAATCACCGTACACCGCCAAAGGCCCGACGCGCCGCGAAGCCCTGCGCACCTTTGCCAATGGCTTCGGCATGCTGGGCCTCGCCGGGCTCTGCAATGGCCCGGCGGTAGCGGCCCCGGCCCATCTCATCCCCAAGGCCAAACGCATCATCTTCCTCTTCATGTCGGGTGGGCCGTCTCACGTGGACCTCTTCGACCCGAAACCCCGGCTTCGCACGGAGAATGGCCAACCCCTTCCCTTCGAAAAACCGGCCCTCCACCGCACCCAGACGGGCAACTTGCTCGGCTCGCCCTGGGAATTCACGCGGCATGGACAGAGTGGTATGGAGATCAGCGAACTCCTCCCCCATCTTGCCACCTGCGCCGATGACCTCTGCGTCATCCGCTCCATGGTGGCCGACAATATCAATCACAATGGTGCCTGTCTGCAGATGAACACGGGAGAGCAGACGTTCTCGCGCCCCAGTCTCGGGTCGTGGCTGCTCTATGGCCTCGGCAATGAAACGCAGGACCTTCCGGGATTTGTGGTGTTGAGCCCCGCCCAGCCGGCCCAGGGGGCACCCCTTTGGGGCTCGAGCTTTCTGCCCGCGGCCTATCAGGGCACCCTGGTCTCTGACCTCGACCAACCCATCGACAACCTCTCCAATGGGCGCTTCGACCGGAACACCCAGCGCGTTCAGTTAGACGCCCTGGCCCAGCTCAACCGGCAACACGCCCAGTCGCGTGCCGCAGACAGCCGCCTGGATGCGCGCATCGAATCCTTCGAGCTGGCCTACCGCATGCAAACGGAAGCGCCGGAGGCCTTCGGCATTGACGGGGAATCGGAAGCCACCAAAAAACTCTATGGTATGGACGACCCCACGACGGAGATCTTCGGTAAGCAGTGCCTCATGGCCCGTCGGCTCGCCGAGCGGGGCGTCCGTTGCGTGCAGGTCTACCACACCCAGACCGCGAAACGCTCCAGCTGTCAACTCTGGGACCAGCACGGGGGCCTGAAGGAAGAGCTTGCCAACAACTGTGCGGCCACCGACAAGCCCATCGCGGGCCTCCTCAAGGACCTCAAGGCCCGGGGCTTGTTAGATGACACCCTCGTGCTCTGGGGCGGCGAATTCGGCCGCACCCCCACCGCCGAAGGCAACAATGGGCGGGAGCACCATCCCTTCGGTTTCACCATGTGGATGGCTGGCGGCGGCACCCGGGGAGGCCTCACCTACGGCGCCACCGACGACTACGGCTGGCACGCCGTCGACAAGCCCGTTCACGTTCACGATCTCCACGCCACCATCCTCCACCTCATGGGCATGGACCACGAGCAACTCACCTACCGCTACGCGGGTCGGGACTACCGCCTCACGGATGTATATGGCAACGTAGTCCACGATATTATTTCCTGAGTTTTTTCAGGCGGACAAGGCAGGACACGATGGCAGCCAGGAAAACCATAGTCCGTCCCTGGGTTTTCGAAGGATTCAGGAATAGAACCAGGGCCCTATATTGAGAAAGTGTACGATTTTACACTCAGAAAGTGGGTTCCGAAGGGTTGAGTCCGATGACAGAATTGGAACAGGCTCTGCGTCTGTTATACAAAAACGCTGCAGCATCTACCGATACTACAGGGAGTGTTTCTGAGTATGAACACACGTTTGTTAGTGTCTTGGATTTTATCCAAAAAAACAAGGATGAGCGAGAGGCGATCACGGGCATTCTGATAAGCCTAATGAACGACAAGAGCCTTTGGAATCATGAGGTCGTCGGGTTCTGTATGCATGAGCTTCGATGGGAAGAAATCCGACTAGAAATCGCCCGGATCATTGATACTAGTAGCGACTGGCGAATAAAGTCACACTTCTCCTCGATATTAGAAGCCTATGATGACAATTGGGGAGACAGTGACCTTTATGAGTATTTCTCGCACTAAGTGATACATATATCGTGCGTGCGAATGAGGCACCTTCAGAACACTCGCCACGAAGGAGTTTGGGATACCCGATTTATTCATTCCATCAACTGGAGTAAGTCGATCAGGATTTAGAATCGTGGAGAGACACTAGGATGCCCGAAATGGTTGAATCGCTTTATATGAATGGCGTTGAAGTTGGTGTAATAACGAATCCAAGCTACGACAATTTCGACTATTACGGTGCTTGGAAACCGACGCGAGACGTTGAACTCTACAATAGGTTCCTCGCAATGGTAGAACGGGAGGGCGGTGCTCGCGTGGAGATTGGTAAAATAGGTTCCGCGCTCACAGGGACCGTCGAATTGGAGCCAGATCAAGAAATCGGAAAACACAGGGACAGACTACGGGATACCTTGCCGAATACAGCCATCTGGTATAGGCTGAATGCATGAGCCGTGTAGCCAGAGTGGTGGTGCAGGGTTTTCCGCATCATATTACACAGCGGGGCAATCACCGCGCCGATATTTAGGCTTGTGACGACGGTCCTCCGTCGTCACCCATGCCTTGCCGCTCCTGCGGCAATCCGCCTTGGGCGGAAATTTAATAGCGTGGATTTGAAGCTGGCGGATAGCCTTGTCCCCAAAACTGTCCCGCAGTAGCGGAACGGTATGCATTGCTACGGGGGACCGTAGCAACGAGTTAAAAAGCCGGGTCGCCCCAGGAAGCGTGCGGGGGAAAAGGTAGAATTACGTAGTCTGCCCCTTGGGATTCCAAAACCGGCTCACACGGCCCTCCGACCCGCTCACCAAGCCACCAGGACATGCAGCCGCCTCTGGGCGCGCCATGGCAAACCAAGGCACAACATACCTTTGTAGGTACCTATCCCTATTTACTCATTCCGAGATTCTCTGACGTATCCTTATGGAGGCGTCGCCATGTACTTTATAAGTTGTTACGATGGCTGGGCCTCAAGGGGTTGGTGTAATTTCGATCTCCTCAGAAACGAACAGATTCTCTAAGTTTGCTATGTGCAAGTGAATCCCGCTCGGTCTTGCGTTATCGTTGCTTAGCATTCGCAGTTCACCGCTTTTGCTTATCTTACCGACCGAAACATGAGATCCACTGTGAGAGACACGTACCAATAGATCTTCCTCAGGTCCCATTCCCACAATTCTCGGGCTTATCGTCTGAAAGCCATCCTTACTCGGCGGCGATTTTGTCATATCTCCCTTGTTGGACACCTTCGGCATTTCAGTAAAGACACCGGTTCTCGCGATGGCGGAGTCAGATAAGATGGCATCTACTATACTGAAGAGTTCACCCTTCACGTAGTCTCTATTTCCTTCGTAACCAATTTGAACGACCAGGTTCCTGCATCTCATCAAGACAGTGCCCCCTGTATCGTTTCTCCCCCAGCATAAATATCGGCTGTCTCGATATACGTATTTTTCTTGTGGAGAGACGAAGAATCGGCTTT
>JAUIMA010000429.1 GCA_030432675.1 Candidatus Hydrogenedentota bacterium
CTTCTATTCCGCCGCGTCGGTCTGCACCCCGAGCCGTGCCGGACTCCTCACCGGCCGCCTCCCCGTGCGAAATGGCATGTGCAGCGACCAGCGACGGGTTCTCTTTCCCAACTCCACCGGCGGCATCCCGGAGAACGAAATCCTCGTTTCCGAAATATTGAAAGCCCAGGGCTACCACACCGCCGCCGTCGGAAAGTGGCACCTTGGTCACCTCCCCCGATACCTACCGACCCGCCACGGTTTTGATTCCTATTTCGGTATCCCCTACAGCAACGACATGGACCGGGACCGCGGCGTAGAACACGGCACGGCCTTTGGCACGCCCGAAAGCCGCTATTTCGATGTGCCTCTCCTCCGCGACGAGCAAGAAATCGAGCGACCGGCCGATCAGACGACCATCACCCGGCGTTACACCGACGAAGCGGTACAGTTTATCCAGACCCACAAGGCGGGTCCCTTCTTCCTCTACCTCGCCCACTCCATGCCCCACGTCCCCCTCTTTACTTCCCCCGAATTCAACGGCAAGAGCCGTCGGGGACTCTACGGCGATGTGATCGAAGAAATCGATCACAGCGTGGGACGTGTGTTGGAGACCCTGCGCACCGAGGGCCTCGATAAAAACACGCTGGTCCTCTTCACCTCCGACAATGGCCCCTGGCTTACCTATAAGCAACAGGGCGGCTCGGCGGGACTCCTCCGGGGCGGCAAGGGCGGCACCTTCGAAGGCGGTATGCGGGTCCCCACGGTCTTCTGGTGGCCCGGCACCATTGCACCCGGTGTGGTATCCGATATGGGCTCCACGCTGGACCTCCTGGCCACGGCGGCCACACTGAGTGGTGCCACCCTCCCCACCGACCGCACCCTCGACAGCCTCGACCTCACTCCCGCCCTCCGGGGTACCGGGGCCGGTCCGCGCGACACCATGTTTTTCTACCGGGGCACCCAGGCCTTCGCCGTGCGGCAGGGCCCCTATAAGGCCCACTTCCAGACCCGGGGCGAATATGGCGGGCCCAAACTCGTTCAACACGACCCGCCCTTACTCTATAATCTCGACCACGACCCCAGCGAACAGTACGATGTGGCCAGCGACAATCCAGAGGTCATAGCAGCAATACGCGTCACCTTCGCTGCCCACAACAAGGCCCTGATTCGTGGCGAAGACCAACTGGTGGGGCGCACCGGGAAGTAAATGATACGTTATTGTTTTTCATTCGTGTAAATTAGTGTTCATTCGTGGTTCAAGTTCTTCTGTTGTAGTAGCAAGCCTTGCCACATCCCATAGACGCGCTCCAGCCCTAAGCCATAACTCCAAGGGAACCGCCCATACCATGCGCCGTATTCTTTCACTTGCCGTCCTCTGTCTCTTCGCCGCGACGACCCAGGCCGATCCACTTCACCTTTACCTCACCTACTCCGACGCACCCGAGACCACTATCGACGTCAACATTATCACTGACCGGAAAACCGACCGGGTCCACGTGTTTTACGATGTGGAAAGTCAGAACGGTGCCCAGTCGGAATACCGCCATGTCGTGGAAGCAAAATACCATCCCTCCCTCATGGAAATCGCCGATCGGCGCGCCCTCTATGTGGCGAAGCTCACCGATTTGAAACCCGGCGCCACCTACCACTTCGTCGCAGGCGACAAGACCTATGGCTACAGCGGCGAGCGCAAATTCCACACCCTCCCGGGGGGCGACGCCCCCATCCGCTTCGTCAATGGCGGTGACATGGGCATGGACAACCGCGCTATTGGCATCCTCAAGGAAGCCGCCAAACACGACCCCGATTTCGCCGTCATCGGCGGCGACCTGGCCTATGCCGATGGCATGATCGGCAACGAAGAACTCTGGGACGCCTGGTTCGACAATTGGGACACCTTCATGCGGCGCAGCGATGGCGCCATGATTCCCCTCATCACCTGCATCGGAAACCACGAGGTCAACAAATTCGAGACCGACGACCCCAAACTGCGTTCGCCGTGGTATTTGCCCCTCTTCGGACGCCAGGGAGAGAAGGTCTATTACACCCGGAAGGTGGGCAACAACCTCGCCTTTGTGGTCCTGGACAGTGGCTATCTCAATCCCTTCGACGGAGAACAGGCCGCGTGGCTGGAGGCCACCCTGAAGGCCCACCAGGATACACCCCACCGCTTCGCCGTCTATCACATGCCTCTCTACCCCGCCTTCAGCAACTACAACGGCGCACGTCAAACCCTCGCCCGCAAGACCTGGGGCCCCCTCTTCGACACCTACGGCGTCCGGGTCGCATTCGAACACGACGACCACGTGGCTAAGCGCTCCAAACCCCTCAAGGGTGACGCCGTGGCAGAAACCGGCACGGTCTACATTGGTGATGGCGCCTTCGGCCGGGAAAGCCGCAATGTCGATCGCGAACTGCGCTGGTACAACGCCATGGAAGAAAGCGTCGTTCACTTCTGGCTCGTCGATGTCACCAAGGATTCCGTCAAACTCCAGGCCATCGACCGCAAGAGCCGCGTCTTCGATTCCCTCACACTTCCGTAGGGGCGCAGCGGGGACTGCACCGACGCAGCAAACCAAAACCCACCACAGCCTACCCGTGGGCGAACAAACCCACAACACCGTACGCCAACAATCCCGGACGTCGGGGCTGTCCCCCTATTCCCAACTTGCAACCTCTACCGTGCCACCGGTAGTCTCAAGGAAGTCTCACACCAACCACACACCACCCCGCAAGGAGCACCCACCATGTCCAAACAACACATTGCCGTCATCGGCGGCGGCTTCATGGGGTCGGGCATCGCCCAGTTAGCGGCCACCACCGGCCACACCGTCACCCTCGTCGAACGCACGGAAGACGACGTCACCCATGCGCTCCGAAACATTGACTGGTCCCTCAACAAACTCTACAGCAAAGAACTCATTACCCCCAGCCCCGAATCCGTCATGAAACGAATCACGACGGACACGCGGCTGAGCGCCGCAGGCGACGCCGACCTGGTCTTTGAGGCCGTCCCCGAAATCGTTGAAGTAAAACAGGATCTCTTCAAGGCCCTCGACGCCTGCTGTAAGCCCGACGCCTGTTTCGCCTCCAACACCTCCACCATCCCCATTCGCTTCCTCGCCGAAGCCACCAATCGCCCGGACAAGGTCGTCGGCACCCATTTCTTTTTCCCTGTCCCCATCAACCCTCTGCTGGAACTCATCCCCTCTCCCACGACCAGCGCCACGACCCTGACCAAGTTCCGCACCATCTGCGACGAATTCGGAAAGTTTATCGTCCACGTAAAAAAAGACGTGCCCGGCTTCATCATGAACCGCGTTTTCGGCGCCATGACCTGCGAAGCCATTCGCCTCGTGCAAGATGGGGTCTGCGGTGTGGAAGACGTGGACAAAGGACTCACGACGGGCTACGGCATGATCCAGGGCCCCCTCGCCAAGGCCGACATGGCCGGACTCGACGTCTGCCTCCTGGCCTTTTCCCACGTCTACGAAATCGACCGCAACGAAGCACTCCGCCCCCCCGAGCTCCTGGTCAAGCTGGTAGAAGAAGGACACCACGGCATCAAGACCGGCCGCGGCTTCTACCACTACGACAGCCACGGAAAACCCACAGGGCCTGCGGTGTAGGAATTGATCAGAGGATGTCGGGGACCTGATGCTTTGATGTGCCATTGAAGGCGTTTTTGTCCGCAATATGGGCCGGACTTTCAGCCCTTATTTTAACGATAACCTTGATTTCCTGGGGCTTCGCCCCAGGCTGGTATGTCGCGCGCCTTTGGCGCTTCGGAAGTCGGCTCGGTTCCATCCCGAAAAACTTTTGCAGGGCCAACGGCCCGGAAGCATATCAGCATGGGGCAACGCCCCATGTTTTGGGCGAATAAATTCGTTCAGGGCTGAAAACCCGTTGCATTGCCCTTCGCAGAGACACCGAAACAGGAGGGCGAAACGCGCTTTCGGTGGTGGATACGCGGTACCACGCAAATAGCTACCAATCTGACTAAATCAGATGACTATTGACCCAAGGCTCACGGGACCTCAGAAAAAACTCCCCTCCTCGGAGGGGCCGGGGGTGGGTCAAGTCACAAGACGGTCGCTGACCCACCCCTAACCCCTCCAGGGAGGGGAATCTCCTGGTGCCTGGGTAGACGTCATCCCCCTACGGCGTCACACTCACTGCCGTACCAATCCCCGAACTGCCATAGCCGTTCCCGCAATAAAAAAGGCGCAGCCGTCCATCCTCCATGACCACCGAAGGGTACTCCACCATCTGCTTCTCCCAGCCTTCCCCCGTGGGCTGAAGCTGGAGGTTATCCAGATACTTGGCCCCACGACGCCAGTGGATGCCATCGTCCGACTCGGCGTAGCCAATGGAGTAATAGCCCCACCGCGTGCCAATGGCGGAATACCACATGCGATAGCTCCCCGATTCCGTCTGGTGCACCACCGGCCCCGCGACGGCGATATCTTCATAGTCACGACTCGGATCCCGCAGCATGACCGGACCCCGCTTTTCCCACGTGACCCCATCCTGCGAAACAGCGAGGCAGATCACCTTCTGCTGGTTAAGCGCATGGGCCTCACCAATGGTCGGACATCCCGTGTAGTAATAGCGCCACTCCGTGGTGCCATCGGGCAGGGTCGCCTCCATCACCGATCCGCCCGCCACACCAATCGCATCGGGATCACCATGGTGCCCCGAAGGCGCAATGACCGGACTCGTCCCGTGCTTTTCCCACGTTATGCTGTCGCTGCTCGTGGCCAGGCCAATGCCGGGAAAGGCACTCAACCCTTCGCCCCGCCCCGAATTCCCCGTGTAATAGAGGTGCCATTGCCCGGGCGCGATTTGCACCACGTGGGGCAGTACCGTCCAGCGCGCATCGAAGGACCCCGCAGGCCCCGGCGACACCACGGGACCATGGCGGGTCCAGTCCGTCGGGTCACTCACCGGTGCCGTCGCCTTACAGATACGGTGGATTCGATTGGAATCACCACCACCGTAGTAAAGTTGATATTCTTCACCCACCCGGAGGGCCCAGGGATTCATGCAGCGGGTCGCATCAAATTTGCTGCCCTTCACCGGTGGCAACACCGGGTTAGACGCTTCCCGCTCCCATTGCACCGACTCCTTCAACGCCCCATATCCCTCCTCATGGGAAAGGCGCTGGACGACCACTTCCTTCGTCTTTCGGCGGATGCCGTAGAGGGTGCCGATATCCCAGCGGTCCCACGCAATGCCCTGTCCGTGACCCGTCGCAGGAAGGGTATCCACCAGCTCCATCACACCGCCACCCGCAGGCACCCGCAACGCATAGACCTCTGGATGATCGTGACCCGTGGCATAGAGCAAGCCATCGGGACCCCAGCCACCGCCCGAATTTGTATTCGGCAAGAAGCGTTGGATCACCGTCTCGGGGAAAGTCCAGGTGGTCACCGCCTTCCACGCGGCATCGAGCTGGACCAGGGAAGTACGGCGGATATTCTCCACCTCGCCATAGGTCGCAAAGACGGCATACCACACCCCCTCGCGCACATCGACCCAATTCAACGCCTTATCCGTCACCCCCACCGGCACGCTCTCCAGGTGGGTCAGCGTTGCCACATCCCAGATTTCCACCGTGTTTTCATAAGGCGTCGCAGGCCAG
>JAUIMA010000430.1 GCA_030432675.1 Candidatus Hydrogenedentota bacterium
AGTAATCCTCAGTTAATTGGTTAATTCAGGCTGCCGTAATAATGATCCATCTGCCTAAATCAAACCACTAGAAGCGCCACTCAGCGCGACAAGAACCGATTCGTTTTTTCCAAATCAAAGAACGCGGGATCAAAGTCTTCACCCATCCACTCAATGACCTCGTCGTGATACTCATCATCGCTGTCGGCAAGCGCTTCCAACTTACTATAGTATCCGCCGATTCCGCCACAGTCCTCGGGAGGGCACGCGTTCTTTCCCGCCAGGCAAACGGGAAGTGACTGGTTGGCACCAATCTCGACAACTTTTTCCAGCACAACCTTGTGTTGCCACCCGTCTCCAAAATCGTATAGATAGACAATCGTGCTCTTTTCTCGTGGAAGAAAGGAGCGAACCGCAGTCTTATAGAAGACGCTCCCGGACTCATCTCTCAATTGATAGCTTAAGCTACTTCTCCTACCTCTACCCGTCATAAAGTCATACAGATGGCAGTTTTCCCAGCCCATTGCACCTTGTATTACATCGTGTAGATATCCAAGGCTGGCATCAACTGGAATCAAGACACGGCGCCATACGACCGGACGCGTCCCTACCAAGGTTATTTTCAGCGACAAAGCAGAATTAATTCGTTCAACTTGTGACAAGGTTTTATCCTTCTGTTACTTGGGCCCAACTCAGCCCGAATTTCGCCAGATACTTCCCCAGACGGTCGGCATCATTGGTCGACTTTCGCTTCTCCCGCGATACGGCGAATAAGATACGGCCCGCCTCCGACAGGCTTCGGCTCTCACGACACACCCGCACCACCTCCGCCAATTGGACGCGGTCGAAGGGGTCGATATCCGCGATAGCGTCCGATGACAAAACCAGGGCCAGCACATCCCGACCCGGATCTTGTTTCGTCCCCTGCCAATCCTGGTTGAGGCGCGCAATCTCCCGCTCCACTTCCCGCACCGTGATGCGTCCCCCGGTCGCCAGGGTCACCATACGGGTCACGGCGGCGCCAAGATCGCGGAAGTTTCCCGTCCACTTTCCTTCGGGTCCCATGGCGAACTTCAAAAACTTCGCCCGGGCTTCCTTGTTAAACTGAACGTGGGTCCCCCGACGCTGCACGTTTTTCTCCACCTCAAAATCCAGGTTAGGCGCCAAATCTTCCTTCCGATCCCGAAGGCCGGGCAGGGTGAAGGACCAGAGATTGATACGGGCCAACAGATCTTCCCGGAATCGCCCCTCGCCCACCGCCACGCGCAAATCACGATTCGTGCCGCAGATGAGCTGAAAGTCGCTCTCCACGGACGTGTCCGCACCCACGGGCAGAAAGCGCTTCTCTTCAATAGCCTGGAGCAACATGGCCTGCTCATCCAACCCCAACTCCCCCACCTCATCTAAAAAGAGTAGTCCCTTGTCCGCCGTACGCAGGAGTCCCGGACGATCCGTCGTCGCGCCGGTGAAGGAACCCTTCACATGGCCAAAGAGGGTCGCCATGGCCGTGTCGCCCCGTAAGGTCGCACAGTTCACCGACACAAAGTCTCCCGGTATCCGCTGTCGCAACTGCTTGAGGGTATAGATCTGACGTGCGAGCTGGGATTTCCCCGCACCCGTGGGCCCCGAAAGAAGAATGGGCTGGCGACTATTCACCGCCACGGTCTCCACTTCATCAATGAGCGCATTAAAAGCCCCATTCTTCGTCTGGATGCCCGATTTCAACAGCGACACATCGTCCCGGTGCTCCTGCTTGAAGCGCTTGGCGAGTTGGTCGTACTTGGAGAGGTCGAGATCGATGGTGCTCCATTGCCCCGGACTCCGCGCCCCCTCATCACGCCCCGGCCCGGTCTGCAGGAGTTTCCCCGGCAGATAACGCGTTTCCGTAAGAAGAAAGAGACAGATCTGGGCCACGTGGGTGCCGGTGGTCAGGTGAATGAGGTAGTCCTCCTTCGTCAGGTCAAAGGGGTAGTTGCGGGCAAACTCGAAGAGCATGGAATAGACTTCCACAAAGTCCCACGGGTCGTCGCAATGGGCATCGTGCACTTTAACCGTCGTTTTCGGCGATACCTCCGCGATGTCACCACACACCCGCTTTGCCGTCCGGTAGTGTTTCTGCGAAGAGAGCAACTCGAATCGGTCTACCTGGAGATCATCGTGGCGACACAGATCCACCGACGGACGCCACCGCTCCCAGCGCTTCGACCCTTTACCATGGCCATCGAGCACGGTGCCCAAAAACCCGATTACAACTGTCTTTTTCTTTGCCATCTGTTATCGTTCCAATTCTGAAACTATCGCCCAAAAAAAGGGCCTGAGAATTTCACATCCCCTGAACAACATCACGTGCCCCGTGGAACCTGGCGCGGACCTTGTGTCGACCAAGAATGGTCAACCCCCTGTCAGACACGTACAATTTCTTCTCTTTTCCTTCTTCGTGCTCTTCGTGGCCTTCGTGGTAAAAACTAACTTCCCATGGGTTGCCACAACTCAATCCGATTGCCTTCCGGGTCTGTGGCCCAGCCGAAATGGCCATAGTCATATTCTTCCACCTTCTCATCCACGTCCACACCGGCCTCCTTCAATTGCTTCAGCATAGCCTTCAGATCCCCCACCCGAAAATTCACCATGAAATTTCCCGCGCCCAGATAATCGCTGTCGGCGGGAAAAGCAGACCACACCGCCATCTCTCCCGCCCCGGCGGACATCATCGGTGCATAGGTCTGCTCCGGTTCCACGGGCACCCCCAGGTGCTCTCGATACCACTGGGCCAGCGCCTTCGGATCCTTCGCCTTAAAAAACACGCCACCAATACCCTGTACCTTTTCCATGCCTACCGCCTCCTTGTTTGCCTCATCAAGATCCTAGCCCATTTTCTAACACCCTATACAGAACACTAAACCCTTTACTTACTGAGCTTACAATAGTGCGGTGCTCCTGGCAAGAAAAAACCTTCAATCCCTTTTGTTTTTTACGTAATGGGCACTCCACGGGGCCCACAACGGAAAGTTGGCACGGCCTGTGCTCTAAGCCATGCGTTCCGAAAGTTGAATCAAGTACGCTTGCCAGGACCGTAACGCCGGAAGGTACACGGCCACCCTGGCGAGTGGCTTGTCCCTAACGGACAAGCAATAGATGCTGACGCCCCGAGACCGGCGGCGCGGTGGACCAAACGCACCCTTGGGCTGCGGGATAGGTCGACCGTGTTCCGTGAACGGGTTCTAGGCTCTGGTGTCAGGCCAACCGGAGATTGCTCAACGGTGAGCAGCGGTCGAATAAACCGCCCGACAGGTTCGATTCCTGTATCCCCGACCAATTGGGTAGCTCATTTGGCAGAGCATCGGCCCGATAAGCCGACGGTAGCGGGTTCGAGTCCCGCCCCAGACTCCCACCTTTCCCAGGTGAACGACGCCCTGCAAAGGGCACCAGAGAAAACTCCGAAGGCGGCGGACAGCCGTGTAGTGCGGCCCCATTGGCGTGGGTTCTAAGGCAGGTTCGATGCACTTGTGTGTATTGCGACTCGCTGGACGACAACCGTCATCGAGGCAGCATGTCAGGCACTTTGCGGCGGGCGGATTCCGTCGCGGGCAAAACATTGGGATGGCGATGGGCAGACTTGCGGAAACGCAAGAACACCCGTCGGCAGAACGGTGGACCGAATGGAGCGAAGCCAGCCTCGGCTGACCTCGCTGTAGCCCGCGGCTCAAGCCTTGCCCCGTGCTAACCATGTGCACTCGGCTGTTCCGCCGCTTGACGGGTCTACCCGTGGCACCCGACGGCAGTTGGATTGCAGTGACAACGCAGCGTCAGAAATACAACCACCTTCTTGACTGAAAGCTGCCAGGAAGCGCGTTGCACGCCATGTCCTTTAGGTCCTTCAACGCACTGACCAGACACGCAAACCACGAGAATGAAGTTAGCTAATTGACGTAGGCATCCACAAGATGCCCCGTTTGCCATACAACTACAGCGTCGAAAGGCGCGGAAAGGAGGAAGAACCATGAAACACCTGACAAAGAATGTACTCCATCGAATCCTGATGCGGGTCCACATCCGAAAGCACGAGATCGGACTACTGTTCAAGGACAACGCCTTTGAGCGTATCCTGGAGCCTGGAATCTACCACTTCCTCGATCCGAAAAACCGGCTTCTGGTAAGCCTTCTCGACGAGCGCCACACCATGTGGAATCATGCCCACCTCCGGGAAGTCGTGAAGGCGGGCGCCCTGGAAGGCCGGACCCTCCTGCTCGACCTGAAGGAAGATGAGCGGGCCATTGTCACGGTGAACGGCACGATTCACGCCGTTCTCGACACGGGGCAATACGTCTTTCCCAATACCTTCAACGAAGTAAGCGCGGAAGTCCTGACGGTGACCGGCGTACGCTTCGAGCACCCGAAAATGACGGCCCTGCTGAATGTATCGGGTACGGCCACGCTCTTCACCGTGCATCAGCTTGACGCCGGCACGCTCGGACTCCTTTACGTGGATGGCGTATTCGAGGCCACGCTACACCCGGGCCGCCACGTCTTCCACCGAAAGACAGGGACGGTCAAGGTGCAGCGGGTAGATCTGCGCGAGCGCGTGCTTGATGTGGGTGGCCAGGACATCATGACCGAGGACAAGGTATCCATCCGGCTGAATGCGGTCGTGGGATACCGCGTCGCGGACGCCCGGAAGTTTCATGAAGCGACAGAGGACGCTGCCCAGGCCCTTTATCGGGACACCCAACTGGCACTGCGGGCCACGGTGGGGACGCGGAATCTGGACACGCTCCTGGCGGAGAAGGATGCCGTGACGGCCGAGCTTGCGGAAACTCTTCGCCAACGGGCGGCTCATCTGGGCTGCACCGTAGAGCACGTGGGTATCCGGGACATAATCCTTCCGGGTGACATGAAAGATCTCATGAACAAGGTCACGGAGGCGAAGAAAGCCGCCGAGGCGAATCTGATTGTACGCCGGGAAGAAACGGCGGCGATGCGGAGCCAGGTCAACACCGCCAAGCTGTTGGAGAACAACCCGACGCTCATGCGGTTGCGGGAGCTGGAAGTCCTCGAGAAAATCGCGGGACACAACAAGCTCAACGTCGTGTTGGGCGAAAAGGGCCTGGCGGACCGGGTTATGAACCTGCTCTAAGGGCTGTGGCAGTCGGGGTGCCCCCGGTAGTCTTTGAACTACCGGGGGCAAAAGATGCCTAGAAAACGAACGGGCGCTGTCGCGTGATCCCCCTTTCGTTTAATACTTCTCGACCGCGCACAGGACCCTTTCTTTGGTCGCTATCGTTCGGGTATGCTGACGCGAGATTGCCGAGAAAACCGCAAAAAGCGCAAGGAAGACCCCATGAGAGCGATTGCCATTGCCTGTGTTTGTACGCTGTTCCTTACAGCCCCCCTTTATGGTCAGGATGTCCCTGCGACCCTCGGCAGCATTCAGCGCATCGAACCGGCCCTTGATGCGCTACTCGCGGCCGATGCTGTCATTGAGGTGCTGTCGAGTGGCCACGATTGGATTGAAGGGCCGGTCTGGGTGAAAGAAGGCCAGTACCTTCTCTTCTCCGAAATCCCCAGGAACCAAATTCTGAAATGGGCATCCGGCGAAAAGGTTTCCGTCTACATGGAGCCCAGCGGCTACACCGG
>JAUIMA010000431.1 GCA_030432675.1 Candidatus Hydrogenedentota bacterium
CTTGCTCCCCAACCCAGTCACGCACACCACGCCGCCAACATCGCCCGCTACGACGCGGGTGCCACCCCTTCGGGGTTCAAAAATGATTACGGGCCAGGACCTGGGGTTCCGCTCGTTCCTCGCTCCACCCCAGGCTACAATCTGTCGCCACTTCGTGGCTGTTGAAAACACTCCATAAGTGTCTCACGCCGACTAAGCAACACCACACCCTGGAGTGCGGCAGCTTGCTGCTGCTTTAACCGGGGGAGCTTGCTCCCCAACCCAGTCACGCACACCACACCGCCAACACCATTCACTTCGATCCCACACTTCAATCCTCCGCCGCCTTCGACGCCGCAGGGATGATTACACTCAACCCATATCCCACCCCAAAGGCCACGAGAAAGCCCACGGCACCGTGCATGTAAAAGTGGGTCAGGTTATTGACGCTCACAAAGTACACGCAGCCACTGCTGACGATGGCACCCGTAATAGCCCCCCAGCCGTGGGCCCGCTTGGTCAGCATGCCCAGGGCCATGATGCCCGCCAGACCGCCACCGGCCATACCCAGCAACTTCAGGTAGGTATCAAACAACGACGTAGACTCCCGGGTCGCCAGAAACAGGGCCGCCCCCGTACCAAAGGCACCCAACAGGACCGTCAGTACCCGGGCAAGAAGGAGGGCCGATTCCTCGCTCACCCCGGCCTTGAAACGGCGGTAGTAATCATTCACCAATACCGACGCCAGACTGTTCATGCTGCTATCCAGCGACGACATGGCCGCAGCGAAGATACCGGCAATGATGATGCCCTTCATCCCCACGGGAAACTCCGCCATGATGAAAAGGGGCAGCACCGCATCGTTGTTCAGATTGGGATCGAGATCGCCAGGATGGCTTCGGAAGAAAGCCCACAGCGCCGTACCCAGTCCGAAGAATATCAACGACACCGGGATGGTCATGACGGCATTGGTCCACACGGCCCGACGGGCATCCCGCAGACTGGCCGTACTCAGGTAACGCTGCACCATGGTCTGGTCCGCCGTGTAGGGGTAGAGCATGGTGAAAAACTGGCCGATCACGCACACCCAGACGGCATTGGTCGTAATGTCCCACGACCAGTTGAACATCTTGAACTTTTCATAGTGCTGCGCCTCGGCGATAACCGCACCCGCACCGCCTTCCACGCCGGTTACCACGAGGAAGAGGGCCAACAGCGCGCCGGACAAGAGGACCACGGCCTGGATGACATCGGTCCAGATAACGGCCTCAATACCGCCCAGCACCGTGTAGACAGTGGCCAGGACACCCATGGCAAGAATGCAGAGGGGGATACTCATCCCGGTAGCCGCCGAAAGGGCGATGGCCGGGATATAGAGCACAATGGCCATGCGCCCCAACTGGAAGAGGATAAAGATCAGGCTGCCGTAGAGGCGCGCCGCCACATTAAAGCGTTGCTCCAGGTATTCGTAGGCCGTGGCGATGGATTTCTTGCGGAAGTGGGGGATGAAGTAGTAGACCACGAAGGGTGCCACGAGGACGATGCCGAGGTTGCTCAACATGCCCAGCCAGTTGCCCCCATAGGCGTTGGCGGGAATGGCCACGTAGGTGATGGAGCTGAGTGAGGTGCCGAAAATACTGATGCCCACGGCCCACCAGGGAATCTTACGCCCGCCCAGGAAGAAGGCTTCCGTGCTGTTTTCGCGACGGGAAAAATACAGGCCCATACCCACCAACAAGGTAAAGTAGAGGGCAATCGTGCCGTAGTCGAAGGGACTGAAGCCTTTCTTCTCATTCATCGGTTTGCCCGACATGACCATGGTGCCCCGGTGTCCCGGGCGATCTTCGCCGCCGGGAATGACCATCGCGTCATTCCAGACCGTGGCCTGGGTCGTCACATAGGCGGCGGGGGCCGTGCCCTGCTCCACCCACGTATCCGTAATCGTGTGATAAGCCCACACCGTATCGGGGAAACCGGGATGTTCGTCTTTCAATTCGGCCGACTGCTCAAAGAGACTGCCGTCGTCGCCACTGACCACCAGGATATGGGCCTGTCCCCATGCCACGGCCGGGGCGGCCAACACGGGCACCGGGGGCCCGGTCAGGGCTTTCCAGCCACTGCCTTCGGTATAGCGGTAGGCGTCATTCAGGAAAACGCGCCCGGGGCTGCCGTCGTCTTTGGCAAACAAGGAGGCGCCGCTGATGACATAGAGCCCTTCATCGCGCCCCACCACCACGGGCAGCATGCGGGAGGGACCCGGCAGCGTGGGCAAGGTCGTCCACCCCGCATCGGGCGTTTTCGTATTCCACTGCCAGACTTCGGCCTGGGCGGCGGTGGCTTTGGGGTCATCCTGACCACCGGCTACATAAAGATAGTCGCCCACCTGGGCAGCCCCACCAAAGGCGGAAGGAGCCGGTAAGGTGCCTGCGGCCCCTTCGACAGATTGCACTGCAATCGCACCATTTTCCCAGCGCACTTCCAGCACATCGTCAAAGCAACGCACGCCGTCCGTGCCCCCCAGGAGCCACACGCCCGAATCCCGGGATCCCGTGCCACCATAGGCCCGGGCACCGGGCAAGACGCCGCCATCAATCCATTCGCTCGCACCGGGCTCCAACACCCAGACGCGGTCGAGCCATTCTTTTTCACCACCCTGAAAGGGGGAGACGCTGAAGTTGGAGCCACCCGCCACGATGAGCGCGCCATTGTGTTGACCCACAAAATGGCCCGAACTGGGGGTGGGGAGGGGGGGCACATCGCCCCATTCCATGGCGGCATGAACCGGAGCGCTCCACACGCTGCATACCACGGCCAGCAGGGCCACACTCCACACGATCTTACGACGCACGTTCCCGACAAACTGTTCCACGAACGGATTCCTTCTTGGGGTTGTTGGTTGTCCGGTGTCGTCTTCCTCCCGGAAACGCACCAACGGCTATTGGACCCCAACGACCCCGGAAATGTCCAATACGTGCGGTGGTGGAAGCCGGTGCCGTGTGGGGAGTAGGATCAGGGGACGACAGTACACCCACTTCACAACGTCGGAAACCCACTTCTGCGGAAGCGGGTCCACCCATTGGAGGTAGTATCATGAGCCAATTTTCGGATTTGGTGGCACGTGTCAAGGAACACGTCCAGGAAGAAAACGTCGACGAAGTGAAAGCGCGGCTCGATCAGGCCGATTCCTTTCGCCTGATCGACGTCCGGGAAGACCGGGAATGGGTAACGGCCCACGTTACCGGGGCCACCCACATCGGGAAAGGCGTCCTGGAGCGTGATATTGAAGAGGCCGTCCCCGATACCAAGACCCCCATTGTGCTTTATTGCGGTGGCGGTGCCCGCTCGGCCCTGGCCGCCGAATCCCTCCAGCGCATGGGCTATACCCACGTCATTTCCATGGCGGGGGGCTTTGGTGCCTGGAAGAAAGCAGGCTATCCCGTCAGTGCTGGCGACGCCTGATTGATGCCGGGGGGCCGTCGGCACTCCACGGAAAGTCGACAGGCCACCAGCGCTCCGTTGGGCGGGAGGATCTCCCCTCCGACGCTTTCGCCATTGCCAAAAGACCAAAAGGACGGAAACGACCTAAAGGACACTGCACGACACACCCCCTGAACCGTATCATCGGCCACTTGGGTAACCAGGCGAGCCTTATATCAGACCTTCCCAAAACGACGATGACCAGAAAATAATTCACTATTCTACCTTCTAAATTCACTATTCAAAGCTCAGGCAACACACCAGGCCTGTTATCCAAGACCAAAAAACACAGGAGAAGTATCATGTTGAAACACGGCGTATCCGCACTCACCCTTGCGGGACTGGTCGTGGGGCTGGGCATCCTCACCGCGCAGGAAGCCCATGGTCAGGTTGACCCCGGTAAGGTAACCATCTTCCGGGACACGTACAGCGTACCCTATATCTACGGCGGCACCGATGCCGACGCGGCCTATGGCCTCGGCTATGCCCAGGCGGCAGACCGCCACGACGACATCTATCTCAATGTCCGCACCGCCATCGGCCGCATGTCTGAAGTGCTGGGCAAAAACTACGTCCAATCCGACTATGTCATGCAGATGGTCGGCAACGCCACGCGCTCGGAAGCCTATTGGGCCGATGCACCGGATGCCCTCCAGAAAATGGGCGACGGATTCGTTCGGGGCGTCCAGGCCTATGAAAAAGACCACAACAAGACCTCGCCCTTCGCCCTGGAACTGAAACCCTGGCACTCCCTGGCCATCATGCGCGCCATGATACTCAACTGGCCCCTCGGCGCCATCCGGGACGAAATGAGCCAGGACGGCAACACCCTGGGATGGGGCTCCAATGAATGGGCCGTTTCTCCCCAGCGCAGTGCGGAAAACTGTGCCATCCTCCTCACCGACCCCCACCTCACCTGGCAGGGCATGTCGGTCTTTTATGAAGCCAATGTCTATGGCGATGTCCTGACAGAACAACACGGCTATTTCATCGTGGGGACCTACATGCTGGGTTTCGGCCATACGGAACACTTCGGATGGGCCCCCACCACCGGTGGGCCGGACACGGCCGACGTCTACGCCATGAAGCTCAATCCCGACAACCCCATGCAGTATGAATATGACGGCGAATGGATGGACGCCACGGTGGGACAGGTCACGATCCCCGTCAAAGACGGCGACCCCATCACCATGCCCACCTACACCACCCACCTGGGACCGGCCTTCTCCCAGCCCGATCTCGAGAAGCAGACCATCCTGGTGGGCGCAACCCCTTACCTGGACCAGATGGCCCTTCTGGAACAGAGTTACAAAGCCCTCCAGTCGAAAAACGTCCATGAACTCATGGACGCCCTCGCCATGAACCAGTACATGGAACAGAACCTCATGTCGGCCGACCGGGATGGCAACATTGCCTATATCCGCACGGGCCGCACGCCTATCCGTCCCGACGGCTGGGATTGGAGCGCTCCCGTTCCGGGAAATACGTCCAAGACCAAGTGGCTGGGCATCCACCCGGCCGAAGACCTGGTACAGATCAAGAACCCGGCCCAGGGCTATATGCAGAACTGCAATATCAGCCCGGCCTATATGATGGAAGACTCGCCCCTCCAGCCGGAGAAATACCCCGACTATATCTATCACGTGCGGTGGGACCTGAAGAACAGTCGGGGCGATCGGGCCCTTCAGGTGCTATCCGCCGATGACAGTCTGACCAAAGAAGAAGCCATCGATCTGGCCTTCGATATCACCGACCCCTACGCCGAGCATTGGCTGGAAGCCCTCCGCAAGATGTGCCTGGGACCCGCAACGCAGCAATTGCAGGACTCCGCTTTCAAGGCCGACATGGACCGCCTCCGGGCCTGGGACGGTCGCTATCATAAAGACAGCGTCGCCGCCACGCTCATGCGCTACTTCCGCCTGGAAGCCTTCCAGGTCGTCGATCCCGGCAAGGTCAACAAGGGGCTCCCCCTCTCCGTCGAAGAGTACTTCGACCTGGTCAAAGCCCTGGAAAAGGCCCGCGAAACCATGATCGCCCTCTATGGCACCACCGAAAAAGCCTGGGGCGACATCATCAAGGTCGGTCGCGGTGATCAGCTCTTCCCGACGTCTGGCGTGGACTATGGCGAAGGAGAAGGGGATGAA
>JAUIMA010000006.1 GCA_030432675.1 Candidatus Hydrogenedentota bacterium
AGGCCCATACCGGCGGCCATGCCGAGGGATTCGGCCACCAGCAGGGTAAGGGCCACCTGGCCCACGGCGTGGGGTGTGAGCGTATTGGTGAGGAGTTTTCCGAGGGCGAGGAGGGCCACCGTGGTGTAGGCCACGGCGCCCAGCGAGTACAGGCTACCCACGCGCAGTCGGTGCTTCACAACGAGGGTACTGCGCCCGTCACGGGCGATCCAGGTCCCGGGCATAGACCCGCAACGTCAAGAGGCCAAAGTAAAGAATCATGCCGAGGATGGCACCCAAGGCGGCCGCACCGCCGACCAACACATAGCGGTGGGGGCCCATGGGGGTTTCCGGGGCCACGGCCAGTGCCGCGATCTGGACGGCGGATTCGGGATTGGACAGGGCAAAGAGGGCGTTTTCTACGGTGCGAATCTGGGGCGTGAGCCGTGCTATGGTGGCCCGGGTTGTTTCCAGTTGGCGACGGGTTTCGGCCCAGGCGTTGGGGGCCTCGGTATTTTCTGGTGCCAGCGCGGCGACCTGGGCCGCGAGGTAGTCCCGCTCGGCGCGGGTGCCGGCGAGGGTCGCTTCCAGGTCGGCTTCCTTGACGGAGAGCTCCAATACGACCGCGACGGGTGCCTTGGAAATATAACTCTTCAAGGTAGAAAGGGCGGCCTCATCCCGTGCGAGGGTTTGTTCCATGGCACGGAGCTCCTCCTTCATCTGCTGGGCGGCGGCGCGCTCTTTCTGGGCGGCAGCCTCCAGACTCTCTACCGGAGCTCCCTGAAGCAATTCGTCTTCCTGCCTCTGCATTGTGCTTAGTTCTGTACTCAGAACGTCGATTCGTTCATTCAACGCGCTTTTGCGACGTTGCTGGTCCTTCGTCTGCCATTCCACGGCCTGTTCCTGCGCGATAGCGGCCCAGCCATTGGCCCCTTTTTCGGCGAACTCGGGTGTCTCTGCCGTGAAGTGGAGGGCAATGGTGCGGCGATAGACCACGTTGTTACGGGTTTGCAGGGCGACTTGGGTTTCTGCATTCATGGCCGCGCGCACTGCCTCGAGGGGCATTTCCACGCCGAGGCGCTCCCGCAAGGCATTCGCCATCTCATCCGTTGTAAAGAGGGTGGCGTAGTCCGGCGGGGCGATGGCCGTGGCGCGGGGGGTGACACCGAGGGCGTTGTGGAGGCCTTCTGGAGCCGACGAGTTGCCCGTTGGGACCATAGCGCCAACGCCATTCTCGGAGGGGGTGACCAACAGGGTTGCCGTCGCACGATATCCTTCGGTGCGGGATTCGGTGAGGTACCACGCACCGCCGCCCGCGAGGGCACCGGTGAGTACCACGAAGAAAAGGAATCCGAACAGTATTTTTCCGCCACTCTTGGCCATGGGCTAATCCTTTTGATGGTTGGGTGTTGGGCACAGTATAGCAATGGCCTTGGAGACGCACAAGGATAAGAAGGATTGTAAATAGCATTAGGGCTCGTCCAATCTCGAGGAAGAAATACCTGGTCGTGCCGCGCGATCCCCAAAAGGCGAGTTTCAACGAGACCTGACGGGTTCGTGCGCATGGAGCCTTCATGACGGTGAGTAAGCGTCCAGTACTCCCGCGAGCGTCCTACAAAATAGAAGGGAAGTCGTGAGTCGATCGGACGCCCACGCGGAGCATTCTCTGTGTTCCAGCGACACGGACGCTCCAAGCCCATGAACATCACCCACAAAGGCGGTCGCGGAGCTCCCGTCTTTGAGGGTGGCACCCAAACGTCGCCAATGTAGAATCCGGGTGCCACCCTCAAACGGAGGAGCGAAGCGGGGGAAGTTTGTGGGTGAGGCTACTGGACCGAAACACCCGTAAAGCCACGCGTGCCTCGTGTCTGTACGGATGGCGCCCTTTCAGTCGTTTCGGAATCCATGGGGCCCCAACCCGAGATGTGGTGTTCATAGCTTACGTCTATTCCGTTCCACTGTGCTAAAATTCCCCATCATTTTCGTTATCTTCGGTGCGCTGCGCCGCCAATTTATAGAGGACTCCCATGCTTCCCCCAAAAATCGTCGAAAAACTTGGCCGTCGTATTGAAAAGCTGAAACAGTGGCGCTATGTCCATGTGGCGGAAGTGCCCCTGGAAATGGCCGCGACTATGGAGCACTTTCGGGTGCCGCCCGTGTCGTTGCAATATGTGCCCGCACCGGTGGGGTGCACCTGGGGCGAACATTGGGGCACCACGTGGTTTCGCGGGCGTATCGACGTACCCCGCTCCTGCAAGGGAAAGCGGGCTTTCTATCGGCACGGCAGCCACACGGATAAGTTGCTCTGGCTCGATGGCGAAGCCTTCGCCGGGATGAATCATGGTCACGAGGAGGTCCTGCTGCACCGTAACGCCCGGGGGGGCGAGTCCCACGAGATCTATGTGGAAGCCTATACGGGCCACCTCATGCCGGGGATGGACCCCTTCCAGGACGTGATGTACACCCACCAGTTCACCGAGCGGGACCCGGGTGTGGAGCCGCCCTTGCCCCTGGAGTCGAGTGTGTTGATGGTTGAGCGGGAGCATGCGGCGGCCCTGTATTACGATGCCGACGTGCTTTATCGCACGGCGATCATGCTGGATGAAAGTAGTCTCCGGCGGGCCCGTCTGCTGGCGGCCCTCAACGAAGCGTTGAACCACGTGCCCATGGCGTGGAAGGACGAGTCCGAGCTCGAGTCGGCGGCGGCCCTCGCCCGCAAGCGCCTGGCCCCGGAGCTGGCCACGAAGAATGGTCCCACCACACCCACCGTGGGTATTGTAGGCCACTGCCACATCGATATTGGATGGCTCTGGCCCGTGAAGGAATCCATCCGCAAGGCGGCCAAGTCCTTTTCCACCATTCTTAATCTCATGGAAGACTACCCGGATTTCCGCTTCCAACAGTCCCAGCCGTGGCTCTATGACGTCATCGAAACCCACTACCCGGAACTGCTCACCAAGATTAAGAAGCGGGTGAAAGAAGGCCGTTGGGAACCCAATGGCGGCATGTGGGTCGAAGCCGATTGTAACGTGACCGGCGGCGAATCGCTCGTGCGCCAGTTTCTGGAAGGGCGTAAAAAGACCCGGGCCCTCTTTGGCTATACGGGGGACACGCTCTGGCTGCCCGACGTCTTTGGGTACAGCGCGGCCCTGCCCCAGATCCTGCAGAAGAGCGGCATCAAGAACTTTGTGACCAGCAAGATCAACTGGGGTGATACCAACCGATTCCCCTACGACACCTTTCACTGGGAAGGCATCGACGGCAGCCGCATTTTTACCCACTACATCAACATGATGGGTGAATTCATGGGCTACAACGCGCCCGTGTTGCCCGAGGCTTCCCAGCACGTGTGGAGCCGCGTCCAATACAAGGAAATTCAGGATGCGACCCTGAGCTCCGTGGGTTGGGGCGATGGGGGCGGTGGGCCCAGTCGGGAGATGTGCGAAAACGCGGTCCGCATGAAAGATCTGGAAGGGTGCCCCAAGACGGAGTGGGTGAACGTGTCGAAGTTTCTGGAGAAGCTTCGGGAAGCGGAGGTGACCCGTCCGACGTGGGTGGGCGAACTCTACCTGGAGTATCACCGGGGTACCTACACGACCCAGAGTCGGACCAAACGCTACAACCGCAAACTGGAACTGCTGCTCCGGGAAGTGGAGCTTTATTCCGTCATGGCCATGGCCTACGGGATGGACTATCCCGCCGCACGCCTTGAGGGGCACTGGCGCACCCTGTTGACCAATCAGTTTCATGACATCATTCCCGGCACGAGCATTCGTCGGGTCTACGAAGTGGCCGAAGCAGAATATGCGGCCATGGAAGCGGAGCTCCTGGAAGCACGGCGGGAAGCCCTTACGGTGCTGGGGCAGCAATTGCAGCCCGACAGCGAAGACCGGGGTCACCTGGTGGCCAACGCCCTTTCGTGGGCCCGGGAAGATGTGGTGCTGTTGCCCGACGTGGATGGGAATGGGGCCTGTGACAACGAGGGCCGCGCCCTGCCCTGCCAGGAGACGGAAGGGGGGCTCGCGGTGTTGGCCCAAACGGGTAGTCTGAGTGTGACGCCCATCGCCGTGCGCAGTGGTGCGGCCGAGGTGGCGTCGCCCTTCAGCTATTCGGGGAAGGGGCTGGAGACGCCGTTCTACACCATCACCTTCGACAAGAACGGCACGATCAACCGGCTTTTCGACAAGGAAGCCCAGCGCGAAGTGGTGGCACCCGGCAACGTCTTGAATCAGTTGTATACGGCGGAGGACATGCCCCTCTTCTGGGATGCCTGGGATATTGACCGCTACTACCGCGACCATGTGGCGCCCGTGGGTGCCATGAGTTCCCGGGAGCTTGTGGCCGATGGGCCGCTATTCCTCTCCATTCGCAGCACGTGGCAGGTGGGGCGTGCCTCAACCCTGACGCAGGACATGGTGGTCTATACCCACACGCGGCGCATCGATTTTTCGACCCACCTCGAATGGCAGGAAGAGCGGACCCTACTGAAAGTGGGCTTTGGCCTGGATGTGCACACGGCCCAGATCCGGAGTGAGATTCAGTTTGGACACGTGCTGCGGAACACCCACGAAAACACGTCGTGGGACCGGGCCCAGTTTGAGTCGTGTGCCCACAAGTGGGTGGATCTCTCTGAGGGAAACTATGGTGTTTCCCTGCTCAACGATTGTAAATACGGCTACGACACCCTGGACGATCAGTTGTCCCTGACGCTCATGAAGTCACCCCGCTGTCCCGACGAAAAAGCGGATCTCGGCGAGCACCGCTTCACCTATGCGCTCTTCCCCCACGAAGGGGCCTTCTCCGCCGAAACGGTGACGCGGGAGGCCTATGGGCTGAACGTACCGCTTCGGAGCGAGAAACTGGAGGGCGGCTCGGGTACCTTGCGTGCGCTGGACTGTTGCCAGGTGAGTGCGCCCAATGTGATTGTAGAGGCCGTGAAGAAGGCGGAGGCCGACGACGCCATGATAGTGCGGCTTTACGAGGCGGAAAACAGCCGGGGCAATGTGACGGTGAGTTTTGGCCGTCCCATCAAGAAGGTCTACTCCTGCAATCTCATGGAAGAGGAAGCCGAAGCCCTGAAGATTCGCAACGATGACGTGACGATTCCCATGGCACCCTTTGAGATTAAGACGCTGATGGTGTATTTCAAGTAATGCCCTTTCCCCAGAGGTCTCTGTGCCACGCGATGCCGAGTCTCACGAGGTTTCGTGTGCGTGGAGCCCTATTGGCGGAGGGACACAACAAGTGACTTAACCGGGCGTCCTTCTATTTCAGCGGAAAAGCAGACGCCCTCAATTATTATGCCTTGTAGAAGGATATTCTCCTTTCCTCCAGGCACACGAAACCTCGTTGTACTCGCCATCGCGTGGCACGAATAGGACATGTCTATTTCGGCCCAATCTCTTTGAGGAGCCCTCGGGCCTCGTTGGCGTGGGCCCCCGGGGCGCTGGTGCTCAGGAAGCGTATCAGCAGGTCGCGGGCCTTTTCGGGTGTGCCCTGCTCCAGGTAGATTCGTGCCAGATCGATGTGGGCCCGGTGTGTGGGCACCCGCTGAATCGTGGCCTCGAAATGGGCGATGGCGGTCGCGCGGTCATCTCGATGGAGGGCCAGTTTGCCTTGGGCATGAGAGGTGTCGGCCGTTTGGGCACCATCGCCGCTGGCTTCGTCGTGCCAGCGCGCCACGACGTTTTCTGCTTCGGTGAATTCTCCTTCCGCTATCAAAGATTCCATCAGGGGGCGGTAGCCATTGAGGCTGCGCAGGGGGCTTTCCTGGGCGACCCGGAGGTGGGGCAAGGCGGCGGCGTAGTTGCCCTGCTTCCAGCGAATGACGCCACTACGCTTGTGGGCGTGCACGCGGTCCTGTTCCCCGGTGAGGGTGCCCGCGAGTGCCCGCTCGTAGTAATCCAGCGCGGTCTCCCAATCTCCGGCTGCCTCGAAGCGTGCCGCCTCCGCCAGGAAAACGGTACCCAATTGGGATGTGGCGGCCTGCAGGGAATGGGCTCCCCGGCCCACATACCCCCACGCGCCCGCAAGCACCAACACGGTGATGGCCGCGGCAAGGGCGGGGAAGAGGTAGCGGTGACGTTTGGCAAGTTGCTTCATGGCGCGACTCCACGGCGGAGGGCTTCGAGGTGTTGTGCGACCGCCGCGTAGTCGTCGGGCCGTTGGGACAACTGAGGCAGGAGGGCTTCCAGCTGAAAGCGCGCCGCTGAGCGTTCCCCTGATTCGGCCAGGCGCAAGGCAAAGTTCCATTGGCAGGCTACCGAGTCGGGGTCGGACTGGAGGGCTTCCCGTGCCAGGGCAAGGGCGGCTGCGGTTTTGCCGTGATGGGCGAGTGCCTGGGAGAGATAGTACGTCGTCTCACCCTCAGCGTCCCCAGGTGCTTCCTTCGCCGCCCGCTGCAGCAACGACACGGCGGTCCCATAGTCCCCGAGCAAGAATGCGAGTTGTCCGCGATAGCCCGTAGTGTGTGGACTGTCTTCCGAGGTTTCTAACACGAACTGAAGGAGTGCGCCCATGGTTTTGCGATTGTGCTCCGGGGTGTGTCGTCCCGGCATTTGGGCGCAACGGTCGGTAAGTTCCGCGAGGGCACGGTGGTCCCCCGATTGGGCTTGTGCGGCCTGGGCAATGCGGAGAAGGGTGGGGGCCCGCTTGCCGGGTTCGTCGCTTTCCGCGTGCACGGCCTGCAAGGCGGTACCCCGGTCGCCCGGGGGAAGCAGCTGAAACCACGCGTTCCAAAGCCGGATGTCGTCGGGATACCGGCTGGCCACCTGCCGAAGGCTGCGCCGTGAAATTGCCCGTTCCAGTGATAGGGTAGAAGCCGCCGCGAGGCGTTGGGCCAGCTCGGCGCGGAGGACTTCGTCCAACGCCGTCTCCGCACCCAGCACGTAACGGAGCTGCTGTTGGTAATTGACTTCAAATTCCGGAGCTACTTCGACAAGGGCGGCATAGGCTTCCCAATAGATGCTTTCGGCGGGGGCGAGGGACAGGCTTCGCTGACGGGCCGATTCCGCCGCCCTCCACTGACCCTGTGCGCCATAGGCGAGGGACAGGGCGTGCTCCAGCGATGGGTTGGCAGCGACACCGTGTTGACGGGCCGTTTCAAAGGCAGCGATGGCCTCGTCGTTTGCGCCGGTGGGGGACGTGTCAGCCAGCCAGTAGGTCCAGCCGAGGAGGGCGTGGGCTTCTCCGAGGGCAGGGCACTGGGTCGCTGTTTCCTGCGCGAGGCCTTGGGCCCGGTCCAGCAGGGCCGAACGCGCTGCGCCCGTCTCCCCTTGCGCTTTCTCCAACCACACACGGGTCAGCGCCAGGTTCAGTTGGGGGAGGTGGGGGTGCTGGCTTCGGGCCTTTTCCAACAGGGCCCCGGCGTCGTCCAGCCTGCCTTCTTCCCGGGCCAACCGGGCGAGTGCCTGGAGGGGGCGGTGCTCCCAGGGTTGGAGGGCGTGGGCCTGCTGAAAGGCATTGCGCGCCGCCGCCCGTACCGCGTCGTCGCCCGTGGGGGTGTCGGAGGGGTGGGTGCGTAACCACGCGAGGGCGCCTTGTCCCCGCTGATAATGTTGTGCGCCCTGAAAGAGCCAGAGGGCCTGGAGGAAATACACGGCCGCCAGGGGCACAAGGACGAGGGGAATGGCCCATCGGGCCCGACGTTGGAGAAGGGTCCATCGTTCGGTGCCATCGGGTTGTAGCAGGAGCAATACAATAATGAGGGCGGCACTAACCGGCACGTGGAGGTTGAAGCCGAAGCAGGCATCGACGGCGACCACGAGGAGCACGACCGGAAGGGTGAACCGCGGTGGCGACGGCCGGGAAGGCCGACGAAAGGGGGCGATGAGGCCATGGAGGAAGAGAAGGATCAGCAGAAAGAGCGCAGGTGCGCCGCCTTCGATACCTGCTTCAAGCCACTCATTGTGCACGTGATGGTTGCGCTTGCCTTCGAGGGCAAACCACCGGGCCTCAAAATCCGTCCAATAGGGGATGTTGTGGTACGCATATTCACCGGGCCCGACCCCCATAAGTCCGTGTTCGAGGAAAAGCTGAGACGCGCCGTAGTAGCCATGGAGACGAAGCTGGAGGGAGGTATCCAGCGGGAGTCGGGCGGGAAAGAGGGCGACTACGGCGGCGGCGAAGCCCAACAGTATCACGACGGTGGTCACTCCAACAGACCAGCCGAAGAGGGCCGTGCGTTTTCGGGATCGGAGCAGGAGCATCAGGCCCACCGCCAAGCCCCCAAGGAGCAGGGCTACGACGCCGCTCCGCATGTGGGTGAGATAGAGGTGGCCCAGGAGAATGATCAGGGCCACGGCGGGAAAGAGTATGGCGCGCCGCCGTTGTGCACGGTGCCAACCGTCGACCAACAACCCGACAGCCAACACGATGGCGATGACCAGGGTGTGGCCCGCGAAGTTGGGGTTGCCAAACGTAGCGGGAAGCCCCCGGTATTCCTCCACGTTGACCTGGCCCCAGGGGAAAGGGTCAAGGCCGGCATACTGGAGGAATCCGTAGAGGCTTGATAGGGCCATGGCGCCGACCACGACGCGAAATAGCGTGCGTACGTGACGGGCATGGGAGAAAAGCTGGTGGGCGAAGAGGGCGAGGGTCCCAAAGAGTACCCAGGGTAAGAGGGCGTGAAGACTACGTGCCGGGTGCTCAGACAGGAGCGCCGAGACGGACAGGAGCGCCAGCCACGCGAAAAGGAGGTAGGCCGGGGCCGATACCGGGCGGAGCGCCATGGCGTTGCGCAGCAGCCCTAAGGCCGCCACGAGGGAGATCGCCAACAGGGCGCCTGCGCTGAGGAGTATTTTGATGGGGGTGGCCGGGTCTTCCGTGAAGGGATACAGCCCAAGAATAAGGGCCCCTATCCACCCGTAAAAGAGTCCCCGGAGGGTTTTAAAATAACGGTTATCGGGACCCGGTACGATCATGGATGGGGGTGTGGCTCATTCCCTGTCGAAAGCGTTGGCGCTGGCTGGATCCAGCTCGGTACCGCCTGATGCTAGAGGGCGGGACAGGGGCCTGTCAAGACAATCAAATTTCGTAGTTTGATCTTTCGGCGGGGATGACCTAGGATCGCGCAGTGGTAAGCGTGGCCCTTTTGCCGCCCTGCCCTTATATTCTGGTCGCACCGTATCCGTGGAGGAGTCTGGTTAATCGTGCGGATACTCTTTTTCTGCCAGTATTTTACTCCCGAGATGGGGGCCCCGGCGGCCCGCACCCATGAGCACGCCCGACGCTGGGTAGCGCAGGGCCACGACGTGACCGTGGTTTGTGGCGTGCCCAATCACCCTTACGGCATTGTGCCCGACGCCTATCGGGGTAAGTGGCTCTACCGCGAAGAAATTGACGGGATTCACGTATTACGCTGTCGCTTTTTTGTGGCACCCAATCGCGGTGTCTTTAAGCGCTGCCTGAGTTTTCTGTCTTTCATGCTCTCGGCCAGTTTCTTCGGTATTACCTCCACCGGAAAATGCGATGTGGTCATTGGCACCACGCCCCAGATGCTCTGCGCCCTGGGCGGCTATGTGGTTTCCTGTTTCAAGCGCCGTCCATTTATCCTGGAGGTGCGCGACCTCTGGCCGAAACACATCATCGACCTGGGCACCATCACGAATCCGCTCGTCATTCGCGGCCTGAAGGGCCTGGAGATGTTCCTCTACCGCCGGAGCAAGGCCGTCATCGCGGTGGCCGAGGCTTCTCGTGCGCATATTGAATCCCGGGGGATTCCGGCGTCAACGCTTTTCACGGTTACCAATGGAATCGACGAGACTTTTTTTGTGCCCCTTCCAAAAAACGGGTTGCGGGCGGAGCATGGCTGGTCGGACAAATTTGTAGTGCTCTATATCGGCACCCATGGGCTTTCCCAGGGGCTGGAAACCATTCTGGAGACGGCGACCTTGCTGCAAGAAGACCGGCGCTATCAGTTTGTCTTCGTGGGCAGTGGCGCCGAGTGGGATGTGTTGCGCGATGGGGCGGCGGCCCAGGCGTTGGACAACGTGACGTTTCTGCCGTACCAGGAAAAGGCCCGGATGCCCGCTTTCTATGCGGCTGCCGATGTCTGTCTCGTGCCCCTCAAAAAGCGGGATGTATTCCGCTACAACATACCCTCCAAGATGTTTGAGATTATGGCCTGTGCCCGCCCCATGATCCTGGGCGCAACGGGGCAGGCGCGTCAGCTGCTCGAAGAGGCCCAGGCCGGTATCGCCGTGGAGCCAGAAGACGCCGGGGCCTATCGGGATGCGATTGTACGGCTTGCCACAAACCCCGAAGAAGCGGCGACACTCGCGCAGAACGGCCGGGATCACGTGGTGGCGTTTTATACGCGCACAGAAAAGGCCGACGCCTTTGTGGACTGTATAGAAGTTACATTGAAGGGCTTGGGTGTGGATGTAGAAGCCTGCGAAGTCTCCCCCCTGGAGTCGAGAAAATAAATCCCCCGGCTTGGCTTGCCATGTGATACAATGGCCTATGACCATTTCTCACGGATCACTATCGACTTCCCCCGCCAAACGGACGCCTCGTGAGGAGGAACAATTCCTCTGTAACGAAGCCCTTCGCACCGGTGCTTTCGATTCCATCAGTGACAGCGAATGGATTGCGATGTGCGAACGTGCCGCCAGTAAAGGCCGCCACGTGGAAGCGGCTGACGCCGTTGCCACGGCCAGCACCTGATTCTTATCCCACGACTATTTTGGTTTGCTCAAGTTTTTTTAAAAGCGGCTTGGGTAGCCCAGGACGAAAGGAAGTCTTTTGGCTAAACCCAATCACCAGTTTGAAAAACGCCAGCGAGAACTCGCCAAGCAGAAGAAAAAAGAAGAGAAGCGTCTTCGGAAACTTGAAAAAGCGGCGGAGGGCACCGAAGCCGAACAAGGCGTAACTACCGATGGCGAAGAAGCCGACGGCGCTACGCCCGACACCGAATAAGGTCGATAGCGGGGTGGGCGCCTAACCGCGCCCGGGGAATTCAAAGTTGCTGTCCACATCATCCAACATCGGGGCATCCTGATCTTTTTGGGTGATGATGGTAGGGGCAATGGGCCACTGTATGCCGACCGCAGGACACGCATAATTCAGCGCGCGCTCAAAGTCCGGCGCGTGGTGGGTGGTGCACTTGTAATGGACCAGGCTCTCATCTTCCAATGCCACGAATCCATGGGCGAATCCGGCGGGCACCCAGAAAGCAAGGTGGTTTTCACCACTGAGCTCCAGTCCATGCCACTTCCCATAGGTGGGCGAACCCTTCCGCAGATCGACGGCCACGTCAAACACGGAACCCTGTACGCAACGCACGAGCTTGCCCATGCCTTCGGGCTCAATCTGATAGTGCATGCCCCGCAGCGTGCCCTTCTTTGACTTGCTCAGGTTATCCTGCTTGAAGGGAATTTCAAAGCCGGCCTCGCGCCACATCATCTCCGAATAAGACTCCGAGAAGTAACCGCGGTCATCATGGAAGACGCCGGTTTTTACAACCAGAAGGCCGTCGATGGGGGTGGGTTCCAAGGTGACGGGCATGGGCATGGGGGCGTTTCCTTCTCTAATGGGACGTAGGTGCCGTACTTCGCTGCTGAACGAGGGCCTATGCTACAAGAGCTGGGCAGCGGGATCAAGGCGATTGATTTCCGTCAGCCAATCAAAGGCCGTCATAGCTGGTTTCTACGGGAGCGTGATAGAATCGCCCCAACTGAGTGGCGACCATTTGCGGCGACCATTTGCGGCGACCTCCAGGAGGCCGAAAGAGAGATGGGTTCAATGGAAGATAGCTTCATGAAAGAAACCGCGCGGTGTGCGGCGGTGCTGCAGGCTTCCCTGCCGATGCCGGTTGAAGCGGGGCCCGGAGCAAGGCGCGAGATGGCCTGCAATGCTGAACGGCTTATGGATGTGTGGGAGAAGAGTCAATTCGTTGTCCGCTTGCTTGGCACCATTGTGGAACTCGGGGCAACCGACCGACTTCCTGCGCGTCGCGCCCTACCTGACCTCTATGATGTGGAGGATAACGTCGACGCGGCCTTCGCCCACGTGTGGTTAGCACTCGCCCTGGCGCTCAACCACCAGCCTGACCGGGAGGAAGAAGTCACGGGTTTCTTCGGTGACCTGGTGGTCATGGAACGAGACTATTTCCCCCACGAAAGTGAGGGGTTGCCCGCGCGATGGCCGACGGATTTTCAGAGCCAATACCGGCTGGCGAGGAATTACACGCTTCTGGAAGATCCCCTGGCTGGACATTGGAGAACTGGAATCTCGGATCTGTCGGGTTATACCGAGAATCTTTATTCCGTGTTTGAGCGACATTATATATTCCCCAGGGACAAGGACGAAGATTACCTGCGATACGTCCAACTGTTTTGCCGACTTACGCTTGGATTCGCGGGGCACTGTCTGGATTATTGCCGGGCGATGGTTGCGCTGACGGGTGAGGAAGTTGTCGAAGACGACACGGGCAGGAGCAACGTGGCGGCTGTAATTCTCCATGCCCGGTCAATCGCGACGTATGGCCTCAAGGTCAACTACCGTCGATGGGTGGACGATATGGAGAATCGCTGCTAGATTTGTCGCCCCCTACGCTTCCGGAAGACGATCGTGCTCTGAGCTTGCACTGTACTTGCGCCGGAGTTCAATCTTCTCCGTTTCCCTATCATAGATGGCCTCGGCCAACGCCCAGGCGCGGTCTTGCATGGTGTCCTGTTCCATGGCGCGGTTGTAGGTGTTTTCCCCAATGTCGAGGATATAGAGGGACGACAGGAGTTTCTGGGGGCGGTATTGGAGCAGATAGAGGATACGCTCGCACAGGGCTTCGAGGAGCAGCTGGCGGTTGAGGTCGTAGGGTGACAGGCCGAGCGGTGCGACCTGCCACTGGTCGACCAGCGCCTGTTCCGTGGCCTGCAATAGGTTCTGTTTCATACTCAGTCGGTCTTTTTTCCAGATTGGGTTTCGGCCATCCAAAACCAGTATTCATCCCGCTCGAGGTGCTTTTCCAGGCGGCTCGGATAGCCCAGGAATTCGGCGAATTGGGCGAAGGTCCGGGAGGCCTCTGGCGTGGCGGCCGCACCAATGGCCGCCAGTTCTCCCAGGGTGTACGACAGCCAGGCCATATCGGGGGCGAAGTCGGGGTAGCCCGTAATACTGGGCCATATGGCGTGGGATACCTTTTTCAAGGGCGCCAGGTCGAGGTCGGGCAAGAGGGAGCCCAACACGGTTTCCAGCAACACCGGGTCATCCGAACGAGCCCAACCCACCGTGTCGGTGGCATCGAGCCCGGCGACCTTGTTGGAAAGGCGATCCAGGACAGCCGCGTGCATTTTCTTTAGCAAGTTGGCCAGGGCGCAGGTGTCGCCCTCCGCACGATAAATTTCAGCCCGCAGGAGGCGGACCCGTTGGGTGTCTTCGAAAGGAGCCAGTACTTCCTGGGCCCGCGCAAAGTCTCCCAGCCCGCAGGCCACCCGCACGAGGGGTTCAAGCAACTGTTCCAGTGCGTCCGGAGTATTCTCCAGGTAAGCGCGAAGCACCACGTCGGCCCGGCTGTGGTGGCCATGCTTGACCCAAAGGTCGCAGAGTCGTCGAACGGCCTCATAGCCCACCTGATCGGCTTTCAGGGCCAGCGCCTTGGAGAGTTGACGTTCTTCTTCGGTGTCGTCGTCGACGCAGTGAAAGTAAGAGGCCAGCGCGAGGTGAAAGGCGTAGGGACTCTCATCCTGCCCTTCCCGGAGTTTGCGCATGTGTATGGCCTGATCGTAGCCTTCGAGTAACGTAATGGAGCGCATCTGCTCCACGACTTCGAGGGGGGTAGGGTTCGGGCAGGCCATTTCCCGTGGTGTCAGATCGAGGGTATCCATCACGCTGAGGAGAGCAATATTAAGGTCTTCATAACTCTCCCACCGTTCCCGGGGAAGTTTGGAAAGACAGCGACGGATAATTTTCTCCAGTGCGAGGGGGCAGCTATCGCCCACTACGTCGCGTATGAAAGGCGGCTCCGCCGTGAGGTGCTGCTGCTTCATCTTGAGGAGGCGCTCTACGGTCGTATCCCCCTGGATAAGGAAAGGGGGCATGCCGGTCAATGCTTCGAAGAGGCAGCAGCCAAGACTGTAGATGTCCGCACTGAAGGTCACGTCGCTGGCCCGCATAAACTGCTCGGGCGCCATATAGGCCGGGGTCCCGAATATAGAGCCAATGCGGGTAATATCGGTCGGCAGGTCTTCAAAGAGGTCAGACTGAGAGAGCTTCTCCAGGGTGTCGTCCGAGATGGCCTTGGTACGGACCAATCCGAAGTCGGTAATCTTTAAGACGCCCTCGCCATCAATCAGGAGGTTTTCCGGCTTGATGTCGCGGTGCACCAGGCCAGGGACCGCCTGGGTGGCGTGAATCATGCCCGTGCAGAACTGATGCGCCAGATGGAGGGTGTCTTCCACGGTGAGGGGGCTTTGATTGAGCCGTTGCGACAAGGCATGGGTCCCCTGGTTGTCAGAGGGCACGTACTCCATAAAGAGACAGGGCACGGCTTCAATGATATCCAGGCGGCGGGCACACACAATATTCGGGTGGGCACCAATGAGCATCCAGGTGCGTGCCTCGCGAACAAATCGCTGGAGGAGTTGGAGTTCTTGTCGGAAGCGGCGCTGGAGGGTCTTTACGGCACTCCGGCGACCGTGGTTATCTTCCACGATGTAGACGATGCCCATGCCGCTGGCACCCTTACCGCCGCGGATTTCGACAATTTCGAAGCGGTCGTCCAGGCGATACCCCACGTGCCAGGGCTCTTCCATATCCACCACGTCGTTTTCGATGAGCAGGGTGGATTGGGCGACCGGGCGGACGTTTCCGGATTTTTCCTCTTCGGCCATCACCGTATCCCACAATTCGGGCCGGGAATGGAGCAAGGGGCGTTTCGCTGCCGGGTCACGGGGTTCCATAAACGGTGACTAGGCCGGGCCGCTGCCAAATCCCTGGCGCGCAACGGCTATGTCGTCGTAGATTTCAAACATAGCGGAAAAATTGCTTATTTCGAAGACTTCGGCAACAAAAGGGCTGAGATGACATAGTTTCAGGGTCCGTTGTTGTTTTTTCATGGCCTTGGAAAGCATGAGGAGAATGCGCAAGCCGCTACTGCTCACATACTCGACACCGGAAAGGTCCAGAATCAGGCCACCCGCTTCGTCGTTAAGTGTGGTCGTAAAAACGGCCTCGACCTCGGTGGTGGCCAATTCATCCAGCCGCCCCTTCAGGGCAAGTATACTCACGCCGTCTGCGTGCTCCTGGTCAATCTGCATCGTTTTGTTTCTACCTCATGTATTCCACGTGCCTCCCGGTCAGTGTAGCGTATTCTGCCCGCGTCGGGCCAATCCACCGGCGGTGGGGGAGCGCCAGAACGGAGGGTACGGAAGTTTATCGCAGCGAAACGAAGAACCATGTCTGGGTGCCACGGATTAGTCCTGCGGGATTTGCCCGTGGCGGGTGGAGATATGGGGTAGGCCTTATTCTGCAATGTGGGTCGCATGTTTCGCACGGGCAAGGGCTCTCGCCCCTTGTCCGTGGCACCCGCCGTAGATTGCTTCGGTTCGTGATCCCCTGGCGCGTTCCTACCGATCCACGCACGATAGTGGGGGAGCGGGCCTGCCTCGAAGTGCCTCGCCGCCGATTTGACCGGTCGTTAGAATAGGGCCTATAGTGGTGCCACGCATCACTAGCGCAACGACACGGGCGGCAGCCCATTGGAGGGCAATTTATGGGCATCGCAGGGCGCACATTTCTTGGATTGGCGGCCGTGCTCACGGGGTTCGGTTCACTCTCGGGATGTGTTATTCGTGATGGCTGCGATCCCAATCCCGACACGCCGGTCTCTCAGCACGAATATACCCATCAGGAACGGGCGAGTGAGGCCTTCTCCATTACAAGGCTCCGTAATGACGATCTGTTGCTGGTTGGCATCGTTTCAGACGGCTATAATTTTTTGGGCGATGTTCTGCTTGTGCGCACCGATGACCAGGGAAACCAACGCTGGACGGCTTCCGTTGAATCCGCTTCCGGTCTTTCCCGGGGCCATCGTGTGGCGGAGGTGGGGGAGAACTTTCTGATACTGGGCAACGTGGGTGCCACACGAGATGGCGCGCAAACGGACTACCTCCTCATGGCAACATCGGCCCGGGGTTCCTTGCAGTGGGAAAAACGATTTGGTGGCACGGGGAAGGACGTGGCGGCCGACATGGTTGTGCTGCCGGATGGCTATATGGTGTTGGGTACGACGGATTCCACCGGGTCCGGGGGCACCGATATGCAGCTCCACCGTTTGGATAGCGCGGGCGATGTGCAGTGGTCTGCGACCTACGGCGGGTCGGGCAACGAGATAGCGGCGGATTTGGCGTTGACCGATGATGGTGGCTTTATCCTGCTGGGTGATTCCGAATCCATGGGCCACAATGTGACCGATTTTTATCTCGTTAAGACGGATGAAGATGGCGTCGTGCAATGGGAGGAAACCTTTGGGTATTCGCGCAGCAACATTGCGGCGTCCCTCTCCATCATCCCGACAGGCGGTTATGTCCTCACCGGCAGCTCGGACGATGTGAACTATATAGTGGCGGTAGATGCTCAGGGTGGCCTGATGTGGGAGAAATTGATTGCTCCCGAGCCGTACTATCGGAATTTCTATCCGAGTGGAGGCGCGATGGATTCGGAGGGAAACGTGCTTCTTACGGGGGCGGCCTACGATTCCTTCTGTAGCTATGCGTTTGTAACCAAGGTGGATGGGACCGGGGAATTGCTGTGGAGTCGGGTTTATTCCCCCAAGTCCGATGCATCCGGCTATGGAATTATCGCCAACGACGATGGCACCAGCCTGGTGGTGGGGAGGAGTGTCGATTTCAGTGACGTGGGTCTCGGTGTTGCCGCCCTGTTGGTAGAGGTAAGTGCCGATGGCAATTAATCGCGTGCAGAAGGTCTTCTTTCACGGATGCCGGTGTCGCCTGATAGGGGTGCTTGCTGCGATGGGGTTGGTGGGCTGTCCCGGTGCCCTGCTCCCTTCACTCACCCTTGACTGGATGGGAGGAATCAGCCGTCCCGGTATGATGGACGTGGCCGATTTGGCAGTCGTAGGCAACGGGGACGTGCTGGTGTTGGGCACGGGCGTGGGCGAAAATTCGGAGAGCACCAGTCCTGTCGTCTATCGCCTGGATGGCCAGGGAACCGTGCGGTGGTCTCGGGCCTACGCCGAATCGGCGCCAGGAGAGGGGGGCGGATTGATTGCGTCGGGCGATGGGGGATTTGTGCTTGCGGGGTCAACCCGGTCGGATTCCGCAGGGCGTACCGATATGTATATTATGAAGGCCGCGTCGGATGGCACCGAGGAATGGAGCGCCCGCATTGGTGGACGCTACTTCGACGGTGCCCGCTCGGTGGTGGCGACCCGGGATGGGGGCTATGTGCTGGCGGGCTTCACGGAATCCTTTGGGGAAGGTGTTTCCGATCGCTATCTCGTGAAACTGGATGGTGCGGGCAACGTGCTGTGGACCCAGACCTACGGCACGGCACAATTTGAAGATGCGATTCGGATTCGGGAAAGCCGTGATGGTGATTTGATGGTCCTTGGAGTGGATGGGCCCGGCGTCTATAACACCCAGCAATCTGAACCCAGTCTGACCCGATTGACTCCCGAGGGGGTGGTTCGGTGGCATACCATCCTCGCCCGGCCCACCCGATTTGTTGAAAACACGGCCCGTATTTCCGCCTCTGATTTTCGGGAGCGGGAGGATGGTCAATTCTTCGTGCTGGGAAAAGAAGGGGATGTGTTTGAGGAATCCATCCTTATTACCGTCGACCAGCAGGGAGTCGAGCGGGCGCGGGTGCCGGTTGATGGCGACACCCTTACGGCCTCCTATGACCGCATGGTGCCGACGGCCGATGGGGGATACCTCCTTTCCGGGTCAGAAGGGGCGGGCTATGGGCGCAGTCGGGCCGTGGCGATAAAACTCAACGACGCAGGAGCGCGGGAATGGAAACGCCAGGGGCCCACCTCCTTGTATATGTTTGATACGGTCGTGTCGGTAATGGGTCCCGAAAGCTATGTTTTCGCCGCACGGGGTTACGTGGCGGAAACGGGGAGCGACGGGGTGCTCGTGTATGGCGCTCGTAGTGACTGAGCCCCTATCCATCGCGTCGGGGCCTGAGCGGGCATTTGACGATATACCGTACGGTAGGTATAATTGGTGGCGAGGTGAGTTAACGATGTCCGATGCCCAACGTGTTGCCATACCCATGCGGCCTGGCGAACGGCGCGTGCTCCGCGTCTTTCGCACGGGGTTTCGCGTCTTATCCATCGTGGCCCCCGAATGGGGAGGCCGCCTGGCCTGCCGACTCTTTACCACGCCCCGCCGCTATACCCCACCGGTCTTCGAGGCAGAAATTAAGGCCGAAGGCGAGGCCCTTGTTCTCGATCACGCAGGCGCGACCCTCCATGGTCACCGCTGGGGTGAGGGGCCGACGGTGTTGCTGATACATGGCTGGGAAGGGCGCGGTGCCCAACTCGGTCACTTTGTGCGCCCGCTCGTGGTGGCAGGCTACACCGTCGTGGCCTATGACGGGCCCGCCCATGGTAAGTCCGATGGCAAGCGCACCGATGGACATCACTTCGCTACCTCGTTGATGACCATCGCAGCGGCCCACGGTCCAGTCCATGGCGTGGTAGCCCATTCTTTTGGCGGGGCGGCGAGTCAATATGCGCTGAGTCTGGGCTTTCGCCCGGAGCGATTGGTGTTGATAGGCGTACCCGACCGGTTATCCAATGTACTCCACCGTTTCCGGGCCATACTGAGGTTACCCGAGAGCATCTACTCAGGCGCGCTGAAGCATCTGGGACGACGTTTCGAAGGTGACCCGAGATCGGTATCTTTTCTTGGTTATGACAAGGGGCACCATCCGCCAACATTGGTAATTCACGACAAAGGCGACCGGGAAGTGCCCTATAGCGAAGGGTATGCCCTCTACGAGAGTTTGCGCTATGGGGAGCACATGGCGACCGAAGGTCTTGGCCATCGACGCATACTGAAAGATTCCGCCGTGGTCCGCACCGCCGTGGAATTTATCACGGGCGGCTGATCGAATCGTGGGGTAGCCGCCCCGGCGGTCATTTCGGACGAAAGATACGCCGTTCCACCTGCTCTTTTTCACGCATCGCGGGTGCCGTGCGGTGGGTGGCAATTCGCCGCAAGTAAAGCTCCCTCCATAGAAGCGCAAGCAAGCCACCTTCACAGACGACCATTCCCTGGATGGAGACACCCCTTTGAATCAGTAATTCAATGATAGGCGCATAGAAACGTCTTTTTTGTGGTGACCCTACGTTGTTCGACCCGTTTGGGGTATCGGTTCGCAACCATCGGGTATCGTTTTGTAGATCCATGCCGGGCTGTCAGCAAGGTGGCGGATGTGGATAAGGGATTATATAGCAACGAATTACAGACCAATCCAGTTTTGGCATGATAGTCGCTTTAACTTCCCATGCGCCACGGTGCGCAGGGCACGACAGCGACTCGGCCCAGGGTTGCAGGGAAACTAAAACAAGTTTCGCATCAGAAACTGGAGGAATGAGCTATGAAAGACATCAAGGTAAACGAATTGAACGAAGCCACGAAGTCCGATGAAATCGAAATGACCGACGAGGAGATGGGGCAGGTAAAGGGAGGCATTGGCCTTTTGCTTCCTGCGGTGCAGAAGGTGCGCGAGGCGGCCCGAACCGAAAAGAAAACGTCTACGCAGACGAGCACCATTACGTACACCGGTCTGGAGTAGGGATAGGTATTCCGCCGGGGCACCGCCCTGATGGCGTTCTAGATAGATTCTCGGGGACCCGGTCAATTGGCCGAGTCCCCGTCCTGTTTATTCGGCGTTTATCACGTTGGACGACACGATGCAGCCCCGGTCATCCGTGAGGTTGAGGTAGAAATAGGTGCAGCCTTCGGGCAGGGTGGCGGTGACGGTTTTGCTCTCTGCGTCGAGGGTGGCGTCATGGGCCTCAAAGGGGTTCACGAGATCGAAGTGGCGTTTGCCTTCGGGGGTCGCATATTCGTAGGGTCCGGTCATGGTGTAGAGCGTAGCGGCTGTGATGGGCTGTTCGCTTTCGTAGCGGAGACCGACGGAGCCCGCGTCGCCGACTTCCGGTTGTTCGGTAATGCGGGCCAGCGGCGTACCTTTACCCTTCAGCAAGAAGTCGGCCGTGGCATAGATTTCGGGGACGTACTTTATCTCCCAGCCGGGGCCGTGTCCATGGGGCATGCGGGGGTGGATGGAGAGGGTGGACTCGGGGCCTGCGCTGATATGGGAGCGGGTCAACACGTCGGCGGAAAAGTGGGGGTCGTTGTCGCCGTTCACCCAAACCATGGGCATGGGGGAACCGGTAAAGAAACGGGCCGGGTCCCAATACTTTTTCTTCTCCAATTCGGCGTCATCCGTCGCGCCCATGCGCTTGAAGTGTCCCTTGGAATCATAGAGGTAGCCACAGCCATAGACCGGCGCGGCAAAGACAAAGCGGTCGTCCACCCCGGCGGTCAGGCTACTGAGGACACCGCCCCAACTGATACCCGTGAGGCCAATGCGTTCCGCGTCGACCGTATCGTTGGCGCGGAGAAGGGAGTTGGCGAGCATGATGTCGGCCACGGCGTGGTACATCCACTGCGCGTCGCGCGGCTTGTCCACGTCGTCAAACATACCGGTGTGGTGGGGGCCGCCGTGCTCGTGGGGTTTGCCCCGCTTCCAGCCGTCCTCGGCAGGGAGATGTCCCGTGAGATCCATGGAGATACTGGCGTAACCCTGGTCGTACCAGACCTGGACCCACTGGGGAAAGGCCGTGCCACCACCGCCGTGGGCCAGCACCATGCCGGGGAGTTTTTTGCCTTCCGGGGCTTCGGGAATGCCGATATAGGCGAAGACGCGGGTGGGCTTGCCCTGGTAATCCAGTCCGTCATAGTAGATGGCCTGGATGGAGCCTTGGTCCATTTCGGGCACGCGGTGGATGGTTGGTGCTTGATAGACCGTGTCGCCAAATTGTTGGAGGAGTTCTGCCCGGGCGGCCGCAGCATCGGCGTGGGCGGAGAGCGGGAACGAAAGCAGGAAGGCAGCGACTGTTGCGCTCAGAAGTTTTTTATGCATGGGATAGCGAGTCCTTTACAGGGTAAACGGTTGTTGCTAATAGGTACACCAAGGGGTCCCACCCTTGCGGATGGGAGGTACGAGCGGCCTTATGGGTGTCCGCGCCCTCGGGCCATTCTATAGAGGGGGGTATGTTCGGTGTGCCCGACGACATGCGCACCCGTAAGCTCCCCCGCTTCGCTCCTCCGCGTAAGGGTGGCACCCATACGATTTCTTTGATGGGCAGCATCCAACTCGTAAACACCAACTGCCCGTACTCTCTGTGGTTAATCCCCTTCACGCCTTGCGCAGGTCACTGATATCCGTGGCAAAACCTTCTATCGCGTTCTCCACCAGCTCCATGGCACCCACCTCTTCACCGAGCTTGATACCGGTGCGCTGGGCAGGGCCGCGGGTCTCTCTAATGGTGTTCCGTATGAGGCTGTTGTTGGCGGTGACGCCCTGCACGTCCACCGCGATGCCCCCATCGCCACCGGTGTCCACAATGCGGTTGTTCTCGATCCGGTTGCCCTTCGCCGTGAAGCCTTCACCCCGTTCGGGACGGAAGACCAGGCCGTTGATGTGGCTGCGCTGGATGTCGTTGTCAATGACCAGGTTCTCATCGTCGTGGTGACCGATAGAGACGCCATAGTTATTTTCGGAAAGGTGGTTGTTCTCCGCCAGGCCATACTTGACGCCCCAACAGAAAAAGATGCCGATATTCGAGCCCGACACCCGGTTGTTCACCATGCGAGGCCGTTGGGAGCCAGAACCCGGGTGGAGGCCCAGGTCGGCGTTGTTGTGAATCTCGCAGCCTTCCACGGAGACATCGTGACAAATCTGAAAGCTGATGGCGTCGCCGTTGTAGTTGCGCACATCCAACCCCTTGAGGTCGATGTCCGCGCAATCCTGAAACCACAGGGCACCGGCATAGTTGCCGTTGATGTTGGTGTTGTTGTCCCGGTTGCCATCCAGGGCGATATTCTCGACCGCGAAACCCGAAGTTTCTTCGGCGGTAATCATGGCGAAGCGGGATGAAACCGTGGGGGTCATCATGGTCCAGAAGTTTTTCCGCAGGGCCCGGTCCAGTTTGAAGCGGTTGCCACTACGGGCCACCAGGGTGCGGCATAAGATGTCCACGCCGTTGGTGTGGGGGTTCTTCGACTCCAGGATGACGCCATCGCCCACCTGGAAGCCATCGGCGTTCTCCAGGGTGACCTCCTGGTCAAACCAGTCCGAGTCGGCTGCCAGCACGGTCTCCTGGGAGGGACACTTGACCAGCATGGAGTCCGTGCCGCTACCGCGAAGGCGGACGCCCTGGTTCAGAAAGATGGAATTGCGCAGGTGATAGGTGCCGGGCATCACCTGGACGGTGCCGCCGCCGAGCCGCGCCACATAGTCCACGGCCGCCTGAATGGCCTTGTCATTCGTACCGGCGATATCGGCCTTATCCGGACCCACCGTGAGGGTGACTCGTTCATCCCAATCGGGCTCATGGCGCCTATCGCCCGAGGTGGCCCGGGGCGCCCGGACTTCGGGCATGGGTGCCGCGCCACCCGGTGTTCCGGTAAGGAGGGCGACCGTTGCGCCCCCGGCGGCCATAAGAAGCTGGCGGCGATTGAGGGAGAAAGACGGATTGAAAGTCATGGAACGTCTCCAATATCAGAGGGTGTGGGTCACGAGGTATACACTGCCATGGTAGGCGAGGGTGACGGGTGTTATCAATGGAGCGGAATGGGATTTGTCTTCGTTTCCCTGTGCCGTTCATCCGGGGTACAATGGGCATACCAACTTTAAGGAAGGAACACGATGGACGAGGTAGCACGCATTTCGATTTTGGCCGATATTGATAAGGCCAACAGCGCAGACCCGAATAAGGAGGAATGGGGCGGGGTGGCCCATCCGAAGGAATTGCTCTATGGATTGCGCATGAGCACCTGGTTGATGGAGCTGTCCCCCGACGCCGACGATGCATTACGTATTGCTGCCCGGGGCCAACACATTTGTCGATGGGAGCACCCGCGAAGCAACTATCCGATGGATCGTAAAGGTTACCTGACATGGCGTCGAGAACTCTATGACTTTCACGCGGAGAAGGTGGGCGAGATCATGCGCGCCCATGGGGCCACGGAAGAAGAGATCGAGCGGGTGTCCTTCCTGCTCCATAAGAAAAACCTCCACCATGACCCCGATACCCGGGCGTTGGAGGATGCGGCGTGCCTGGTGTTTCTCGAGTTTTACCTTGCGGACTTTGCCGCGAAAACAGACCAAGAGAAAATGATCGGTATCATCCGGAAAACCTGGAGTAAGATGTCGGACCAGGGCAAGACGCATGCGATAAAATTAAGGCTTCCGGACTCGGTTCAGGTCCTTTTGCAGAAAGCCCTGGACGATGACTGATCGTCCCCCCTTGATAGTGGGACTGGCGGGGGGCACGGGCTCCGGCAAGACTACGGTGACGGAAGCGCTGCTGGCCCGCCTGGGCGATCGTGCCGTGGTGCTCCAGCACGATTGGTACTATCGTGACCAGCGGGACGTGCCGCTGACGGAACGGGCGAAGGTCAACTACGACCACCCCGATGCGCAGGAAACCGAATTGCTCATCGCCCACGTGAAGGCCCTCCGTGCAGGAGAAAGCATCGTGGCGCCCCAATATGACTTTTCCCAGCACACCCGCGCTGCGGAAACCCGTACGATTGCGCCTCATCCGGTGGTCGTTGTGGAGGGTATCAATACCCTCGCCAATAATGAGCTGGCCGCCTGCTGCGACCTCACCATTTATGTGGATACCCCGGCGGATGTACGCTTTGCCCGCCGTCTGCAGCGGGATGTGGCGGAACGTGGGCGGACGGTAGAGAGCGTGGTTCATCAGTACTTGGGTCAGGTCCGTCCTATGCACGAGCGTTACGTGGAACCCTGTAACGGGCGCGCGGATCTGGTTTTGTCCGGGGAGGACGACGTGGCTACCTCCGTTTCAACGGCCCTGGCATGTATCGAGCCCCTGCTGAGTCAGGCCGTCGCGTCGCCCCGCTTGTTACTCCTAAGTAACTCCACCATGGCCGATGAACCCTATCTCGGCTGGGCCCGCCCCCACATCACGCGCATATTGGAAGGCGTGGAGGAAGCCCTCTTCGTGCCCTATGCCGCCGTGGATATGGGCTATGAAACCTACACCGCCATGGTCTCGGAAGCCCTTTCCGAAGGGCAGACCCGTGTGGTGGGAATTCATACGGTAGACAATAAGGTCGCGGCGTTGGCGTCGGCCCACTGTGTCATCGTGGGCGGCGGCAACACCTTCTCCCTGTTGAGCGCCTGCGAGCGGGAGGGCCTCATGGCACCGTTGCGGCGGGCCGTAAAGGAGGGGGCAATCTACGTGGGTTGGAGCGCCGGGGCCAATTTGGCCGGGCCCACCATCAAGACCACCAACGATATGCCTATCGAGTGTCCGAATACCTTCGACGGCCTGGGCCTCGTGCCCTTTCAAATCAATCCCCACTACACCGCCCAGCGGGTGGCGGGACATGGCGGAGAGAGTCGGGATCAGCGGTTGAAAGAATTCGGGATTCGGAATCCCGAGGCGGCTGTCCTGGCCCTGCCCGAGGGCATGTATATTTCCGTGGCGGATGGGGAAAGCGTCATTGGTGGCACCGGCGAGGCCTGGTGTTTTCGCGGGGGCGCATCGCCCACGCCCGTGCCGCTAGGGCCTCTCGTGCTTTAGGAAGGCGCTACTCTTCCTTGCGCCGTTGCGCTTCAAATTCATGTTCGCGCATGCGCCAGCGAATTTCCTCCAGTAACTGTCGGTTTACCCCCATCAATTCGGCGAGAAAACCGGCCACAATCAACACAAAGCTCGCACCGAAAAGTATAGCCGCGAGAATGAGCGACTGGAGATGGCCGCCCCCGCCACCGGTGAAGTGAAACCACGTGTAGCGAATGCTGGGGATAAGGGCGAGGAAGAAGAGGGCTATGCCGGGAAAAACGAAGAATCGGAAGGGCCGGTAGGTCATGAAAATCCGCACGGTTGTCACAATCGACACGCGGATGTAGTAAAACGAGCTCTTTACCAGCCGTGAGGGGCGGAGGTCGGTGTTGGTGCGAATGGGTACGGAAGTGATGGCCATGTTCTTCCGGCCCGCCTGAATGACCGTTTCCAGCGTGTAGGTATAGGAGCTGAACACGTTGAGCCCCATGGCTACATCACGGGTCATGGCCCGGAAACCGCTCGGCGCATCGGGGATGCTCGTATTGCTCGCGAGACGAACGACCCAGGAGCCCACCCGCTGGAGTATTTTCTTTGCCAGGGAAAAATGCTTGATGTCGCTGATAGGCCGTTCCCCCACGACAAATTCGGCATGGCCCGCGAGGATGGGCGCCACCAGTTTGGGAATGTCATCGGCGTTGTATTGATTGTCGGCGTCGGTGTTGACGATGACGTCGGCCCCCGCCTTGATGCAATAGTTCAGTCCGGCCGTGAAAGCCCGCGCGAGCCCCCGGTGCACGTTGAGACGCACGATGTGGTCCACGCCATAGTCGCGGGCCACCTGCACTGTTCCATCCCGGGAGCCATCATCAATGACCAACCACTCCACCACGTCGAAGCCTTCCACTTCCCGGGGCAACTCCTGCAAGGTAATGGGCAAGACGCTTTCTTCGTTGTAGCAGGGAATCTGGATGATGAGTTTTTTCACGATGGTGGGGTTTTCATGGGAAGAGGTTGTAGCGGACAATGCAATACACCGCCCAGAGGGCGTCTTTCAGACCAATTTTCTTACCGTCTTCGTAGGTGCGCCCGTAATAGGAAATCCCTACTTCGTAAATGCGCGCCTTACTCCGAGCAACCTTGGCCGTAAGCTCGGGTTCAACGCCAAAGCCCCGCTCCTGAATTGTGATGGACTGAATGAGTTCCCGGCGAAAAACTTTATAGCAGGTTTCCATGTCCGAGAGATTCAGATTGGTCAGCATATTGGAGAGGAGTGTCAGCAAACGGTTGGCGACATAATGCCAGAAATAGAGCACCCGATGGGAGTCGCCGCCCATGAACCGGGATCCGTAGACCACGTCGGCATGCCCGGAAAAAATGGGGGCCACCAGGCGGTGGTATGCCTGGGGATCATATTCAAGATCGGCATCCTGCACGAGCGCGATGCTGCCCGTTGCATGTTGGAATCCCGTGCGCAGGGCCGCACCTTTTCCCTGATTCTGGGGATGTAAGACCAGATGGTCGATTTGCCCGGACAGTGATTCCAAGGCATCCCGGGTGCCGTCGGTGGAGCCATCGTCCACCACGATGAGCTCGAGTTCGAGGCCTTCGACGGCACGGATTTGTGCGATGATGGTCGCGATGGTGTCCACTTCGTTGTAGACCGGCACCACCACCGAAACCCGATTGTCAGCAAGTGTTTCGCCCACGCGAAGGCCTTCCCCAATCGCCTGAAAAGCAGGCGTTCCTGAGCTTGAGTGTACCAGAGTCAGCCCGTGGGGATGTAATCGGGAGATGACTTGCGGAGCATCAGCGATCGTCGCGAAGGGTTTCGAAGGCGGCCAGCAGTTTCTGCTCTTCCCGCTCCCAGTTATACTGGGTTTCGATGGCGGCCCGTCCATTGGCCCCCAGGCGCTGCGCCAGTGCCTGATCCTGCAACAGGCGACGAATGGCCCGGGCGATGGCCTTGGGGCGCGTGATTTCCACCAGGACCCCGGCCTCACACTGGTCTACGATGTGGGCCACTTCTACCGCAAAATCGGGGGCCACCACGGGCTTGCCTTCGCGCATGTAGTCAAAGAGTTTGTGGGGCATGGACAGGGTATGGTTTACCCGACCGGGCTGAAAGAGAATCAAGCCCACATCCGACGCGGCAATGTAAGCGGGCACTTCCTCATAGGGAACCGTTTCCAGAAAGATGAACGTTTCCCCGAGCCCCGCTCGCGTTACCGCTTCCCGATATTCCTGGAAGTCGCCATAGGCATACTCGCCGAGAATGGCACAGCGTACGCCGGGTATTTTTTTTACCACGATTTTCATGGCGTCCAGGAGTTGCCACGATCCCCGGACGTCGCCAAAGAGCCCTTGATGCAATACCACGGGCCCCTCGCCCATCTGCGCACGCACCGTTTCCGGAATTTCGGTGCAAGCCGGTTGGAGATGGTTGGCGTTGATGACCACGGTGCGTGGTGTCTTCAGCCCGGCCCACTCCGCTTCGAAGCTATCTCGCGTGAGGATGACGTGGTCTGTGTAGCCTGCCATGCGGCGCATGACCCACCGGGTCACGGGCACCACATAAGGGCGCAGTAGCGGGGGGAAGTAATGGGAAAACTTGGAGGGCACGTGCTCGTGCATGTCGAAGACGACTTTCCCGCCCCAGATCAGTTTGATGAGGAGGGCGGCCACCCAGGATTCCGCCTCGGGGGCCACATAGACATCGGCCCTTTCTTTGTGCGCGGCACGGATTAAGTGACCGATCGCGCAGAAGCGGCGAAAGAGGCCGGGCGCCTTTGGGATATAACGAAAACGGATGCCATCGCGAAGTTCGCCGGTGAATTCGCCTTCGGGACAAATGGAAATCACCAGATGCCCCGCCTTCATGAGGCTACGGCCCACCTTGTGGTACATGCGCTTGTCAAAGGCATCGTGATAGACACCGAGGAGACAGATTTTCACCGGATTGTGCTTTCATGGGATGGCATGGAAGGTGACTCATTCATGGGTGTGCCGATGCCGCGCAGCATCGCCTTGCTTCTCGTGATAACTCCCCGATTCCGTACGCGCCCATGGTACTGTGCGCCCATCGGAGGATGCAAAGAGAGCCGGCATCATCGTGGGTTAAAGCGCCACAGGTATTCGGCCAGCGTCCGATACATCCAGGCGACGCCCCAGCGGGGGTGGGTAATTTTGCTGGTGAATCCCCAATACTTGCGGTAGTAGGGCGCACCGTCTTTCGGGTTGCGCAGCGCAGACCAGGTCCAGCGGAGCGCGAGAACCGCCTGTTTCTTGGTCCCCATCATCTCGTTACTGAGCAGGGTGGGGCACAAAATGGCCTCCGCGCAGGCGTGAATATTGACGGGATAGCAGGCCGATTCGGTGCGGGGCATGCCGTCGCGGGTGTAGAGAGTCGTTTTGTAGTAGGCATAACCCCGGCGGAGGGCGCCCCGTATCACGGCATTGTCGGCATGACGGTTAATGGCGGCCAGCGAGCGAAGCACGAATCCGGTGTGGTGGTGGTCCACCACGTTCAGCAGACCCGCTTCGTAGGGGTCGCTGGACTGATGGTGCCCATAGGGGAAGGCCCCATCGGGGCGCTGGTGGTCCAGGGAAAACTGAACCGCCCGAACGGCCGTTTGCGCCATGGAGGGATCGTCGTTCAAAACGGCTACCTCCAGGAGGTGTTGGGCCACGAGGAGGTTGGCGTTGTGGACCCGGCGGTAGTCTTCGGGGCCGTAGCAGAAACAGCAGGCCGAATCCGAAGCCGGGTAGATGGGCACCTCTTCGAGGAAATGGCGCGCGATAGCGGTGGCGGCCGCTCGATAGGGGGCTTGCCCAATGACCTCATGGGCCAGCAGGAAGGCTTCCCCCGCAATCGCACCCACCACACAGACCGGCGCGTGGGGCGTGGTGTCCAGCCCCTGGGCCTTGACGGCAAAGGGATAGCCCCAGCACAAATGGTTAAAACCGGGGTGGGCATGGTCGAGTAGCCATTGGAGATGTTCCACGGCCTGGTGTTGATAGTGGGCATCCCCTGTGAGCTGATAGAGGCGAAGATCGCCGATGGCCAGCAGCGCATGGGTCTTGGGGTTCTCGGTGGGCGCGATGGATAGCAGCCGTCGTGTCAGGTGGGGGAAGGCATCACAGAGCACTGTGCTCGCGCGACGCAGCAGGGGGTAGCCCTGGAGGGCACGGAGCCACGGGTGGGCCTTCACATCGAAAGGGTCGGGACCAAGGGTGCCGTGGGTGTGTATCCAGGCTTCCAGCTCCGCCAACCATTCTTCGGCGAGGGCGATATCCGGGTCATTGGAAGGGGTCAAGGGTATAGACACACTAAGGTTCCCATTCGTTTCCATCGGGTGGCGTGTAAGGAAGGCGCGTTCATGGTTGGTTGGCCACCTTCATCAATAGCGCCTTGAGCACGGGATAATACACCGTGTGACTATACCGTGTCTCCACCGTCTTACGCGCTGCCCGTCCCATTCGTTCCCGCAGGTCGGCATTGGTCACGAGGCGCGTGAGTTTTTCTTCCCACTCCTCGGGGCTATCCGCGAGAAATCCATCTTCGCCATCGGTCACGACGTCCGCGTTCATCCCCACCGGGGAAAGGACCACGGGCGTGCCCACCGCCATGTATTGAAGGGCCTTGAACGCACATTTGCCTCGGGCACGGGGCGTATCATGGAGGGGCATGAGGCCAATGTCGGCCTGCTGCAGATAATCGATTTCTTCGTCGAGTTGCCACCGGGCATTTTCGACCACCACGCCGTCGAGGGTGTAGTCCCGTCCCGTGGCGATGTGCAGCGTGACCCCGTGGCGCTGGGCCAACTGGCGGAGCACGGGTTCGATGGGGGTGAGGTATCCCAGATTATCCTTCAGACCCGTCCAGCCTAAGACCACCGGATTGGATGGCCCATAGCCTTTCTCCTGATGGCGATCCATGTCGATGCAGGTGGGGATAACGGTGATATTTGGGTTGAGGGGGCGCACGTAGTCGGCGAGGGTTTCATTGCCCACCACGGCGTGCTGGCAGCACCGGGCCATCTTCCGTGTCCACCCGAAGTCGACAAGCCAGAGAAAGAGGCTGTTCACGTGGGCCGGTGGTTCCCAAACCGCATCATCGATGTCGAAGATGATCCGGGGGTTCATCCAGCAGACGAGGTATTCCAAAAGCGGTGGGCCGTAGGGGAAGAGTTTGCCGCGAAAATAAATGACATCCGCACGACGTACGTGCCGCAACTGGCCCAGTCGTCGAAGGGCGATTTTGGCGAGGAGCCACACCTTCCCGAGTTTGGATGCGCCGCCGAAATAATGTTCCTCCTCGGGTATCGACTGGGGCAGGCAGATGGTGCTGGTATGTCCATCGGCCTCGAGCATGCGGGCGAAGGTGCCGATGCGATAACGAATGGCCGCAATGCGCGTGGAGGCGTTGCCGAAGAAGAGAATGTGCATGGCCTGATCCTACGCGAGGCCCCATTGCAATCTCCAGCCCCACCGGGTATAACGCTATGGTAGTCGGACGCTACGTCCACCCTTTTTCTGAACCGTATGCCGGGAGCGCACTTCATGAATCAACGCCGTCTTCTCCTTTCCCTCGCCCTGCTCGCAGCGACCACCGTGTTCGCTTCGGAGCAACCGGGCCTCATCATCAACGAAGACAATAGCCACTTTTTTACAACACGGTCTGCCGGAGAGATGACTACAGAGGGACTGCACGCTTTCGTAGACCAATATGCGGATACCAAGGTGAGCCATTTGTTTCTCAGTGTCAACTCCATGAAAGCGAGTTTCAAAAGCAAGACACGGGAGGCCATTTGGGAAATTGGTGATCAGGAAATGCCCCCACCGGGTAACGGCAGGGCCTGGATTGAGAATGCGCGCTCGCTCCACGAAAAGGGACTCGACCCCTATGCGGTCTGGATCGCCCGGAGTCGGGAGAAAGGCATTTCGCCGTGGCTCTCCATGCGAATGAATGACCTCCACGAGGTGCCGAATACGAAGAGCTACATGCACAGCACCTTCTGGCTGGAACACCCGGAAATGTGGCGCGTGCCGAATGACACGAGCGGCGGCTACACGGCGCGGGCACTGGACTTCGGCCATGAAGCAGTGCGAAAGCACAACATGGACTTCGTGAAGGAACTCCTGGAGCGCTACGATCCCGACGGCCTGGAGCTCGACTGGATGCGCTTTGGTTGGCATTTTAAGGCGGGTGAAGAGGCCAAGGGTGCGGAAATATTAACACAATTCATGCGGGATGTCCGCCAGCTTACGAAAGCGTGGGGCGAAAAGCGGGGTCATGAAATCAAGCTGGGCGCCCGTGTGCCGGCCCATCCCGATGCGGCACGGGGACTCGGCATGGACGGTGTGCGGTGGGTGAAAGAAGGCCTGGTGGATGTGCTGGTGCCCTGTCCCTTCTGGACCACGACAGATTTTGACATTCCCGTGGAACTCTGGCGGGAGCGGCTGGGCTCGGATGCCGAAAGTATCGTGCTGGCACCTGGTATCGAGCATAACACGCGTGCCTATCCCGGGGGCGCGCCGATCCCGAACGACATGGCGGCCACACGGGGTTTTGCGGCCAGCGCCTGGCACCGGGGTGCGGACCAGATCTATCTCTTCAATTATATGGACTCCCAAACCCGACCTGTCACGGAGGCGAATTATCGGGTACTCGTGGAGCAGGGCCTTGGCCTGGACGTCGTGACCAGGGCCCCGCGCCGCCACATCCAGGCCTTTCGTGACACCGTCCCTTCGGGGTTTCCCAATGGCGCGGTGCTGCCCGCGACGGAGACTGAAGTAACCTTCCAGATGAATATAGGGCCCCGTCCCGAGGAGGCGACCGTCTCGGTGGTGATTGGGCTTGGAAAGCAGAAGGGGGTAGCGGAGGCGGTCTGCCGGGCCACCCTCAATGGTGTTCCATGTGGAGCGGGCGAAGAGCTGGAGAATCCGGGCCCGTTTCCTGGTGCCGTTCGCGCCCTGCGCTTCGCATGTTCGCCGGACTCGGTTAAGGCGGGCCGCAATGAGGTGGTGGTTCATCAGCCCGAGGGACAGCAGATTGTCTGGTTTGAATTGGTGGTTACACCCCATTGACCTGCTACGTGCAGCCCCTACCGGTATAGCTGGTTTTTCGTTCGGGCGAAATCTGATTGGATGGGGTACTTGCGCCGAATCGCGGTAAACCCTATGATACACGATGTGTAGCGTATGGCAGCGTGTCGGGTGACGGCAAACGAGACGGCAGATGAATCACTTGACTCAACTGAGAAAGCGGCAAGAGTCCGTGTGTGCCCTCGCCAGTAGGGGGTGCATGTGTTCCAAATTGCCCCCCTTGACGGCATCTGCCTTCCCGTTGTACCATAATCGATACTTCCTAACGACCGTTAAGTAGAGCGGCCCAACACTTCGGAAAGAAGGAGAGAAGAACCCATGCGGGATATTAAACGTGTTGCCGTGCTCGGCTCCGGCGTCATGGGCGCCGCGATTGCCGCCCACCTGGCAAACTGCGGCATCCCCAGCATCATGCTGGATATCGTGCCCCCTAACCTGTCGGATGCCGATAAGAAAAAGAAGGGCAAGCGCAACGCCATCGTAGACGGGGCCAAGGCGGCCCTCCTCAAGGCCAAACCGTCCCCGATCTACACGAAATCGGTGTTGGGCCTCATCGAAACGGGTA
>JAUIMA010000432.1 GCA_030432675.1 Candidatus Hydrogenedentota bacterium
TTCGATATACATGATACGGCCCACCTCGGGGATGGACAAGCCGAGCACCCGCAGGGAGGCCAACTCCCGTTGCCGCTCGGAAAGAGAGACGGCGGTGATATTGTAGATGATAGAAAAGGCGATGACACCGGCAAAGGCGAGGAGGATGGTGTTGGTGATGTTCATACTCGCGCCCATGGTGTCCTGCATGGATTGATAGGCATCCGCATTGAAACTGACGGCGGCCACACCACCAATGTTTTTCAGCGTCTTGTTGAACTCGTCTCGACTGCCGGGCTCAATACGGAGGAGTGCGCTGGTAATGGCGTAGGGCTCGTCGAGGAGACGGCTGAGGGCCCCTTGATCCATATAGGCTGCGGTCCCGACAAACTGCTGGGCCACGGCGCGGACCGGCACCTCATAGACCCGGTCAATTCGGCCCATGAGGGGCTCCAGGGTAATAGAATCCCCCGGACCCACGGCGAGATCCTCGGCCAGGCTTTGGGCCAGCACGATGCCACTGTCACCCAACTTGAAGACGTTGTGATCGAAATCCATCACCCGTTGTAGTTCGGCATCTTTTTCGATACCAACCACTACGATATCTTTCTTACGCCACCCGGACCGAATCTCGAAGGGATATTCCAGTAGCCCCTCGGCACGGCGTACATGGGGAAAGCGCATGGCGTCGTAGAGTACGTCACGTCCCTGCTCTTTCTGGAAACTGACCTTCACATCTTCGCGCTGTACTTCCTGAAATTGAAAGTCCATCCCGAACTCGACCGAGTCTGACATGAAAAAGCCCATGAGTAAGAGGCTGAGTGAAATAGCCACGCCGAAACAATTCACGGCCGAACGAAAGCGATTGCGGGAAATATTGCGTAAGATCATTTTCCAGGTAAAGCTGAGGCGACGCCAGAGAAAGGGCAGGTATTCGAGCCAGATGCGGGCGACACGGCTGGGGGCTTCGGCACGCATGGATTCGGCGGGCTGGATGCGCGCCGCCTGGATGGCCGCCGTGAGAGCACCCAGGGTCGCGAAGACCAGCGTAATCCCCATGGAGCGGGTCAACACGTCAAGATATACCCGCGATTCCAGAATGGGAAATTGGTAAAACTGGACGTATATTTTAATCATGCCGCCGGCCATCCACTGGCCCAGCGCGAAACCGCCCAGACAGCCGATAACGGCGAGGATGAGTCCGTATTCAATATAGTGAAAGCCGACGGCCCAATCGGAATAGCCAAAGGCTTTCATCAGCCCAATCTGGGTCCGCTCCGTGCGCACCATGCGGTTCAACAGGATGAGGAGAATGAGCGCCGCAATACCAAGAAAGAGGGTGGGGATAATTTTGGCCGATACGCCCAGTCCCTTGATCTCGTCAGAGATAAAGCGGTTGGAGAGCTGATTCTCCCGCTTGGTCTTGGCAAAGACGCCGTAGGGGTCGAGCAGCTTATCGGCCTCATCAAGAATGGCGTCCAGGTCGTCCGGATCATCCACCAGGCCCACGATGTTGTTACAGGCCGACTTCAGGTCCAGGGCCGTCTCCGCGAATTCCTCGGGCACCCACAAGATACCAAAGCGCTCGGGACTGGGCACGAGGGCCTGGACGTTGGGAATCATATAGACGAACTCGGGTGACGCCCCCACACCGATGACCTTGAGGCTGTATTTCTTGTTGTCCACCGAAATCTGGAACCGCTCGCCCATGTCGAGGTCGTTGGCCCGGGCGAAATGCTCGCTCAATATGGCCACCCGCTGCTCACCGGCTTCGAAGTACCGCCCCTCCAGCATCACCACATCGTTTATCACCGGTGTCTTGAGGGTAGGCATGGAGATAATGCGGCCTATACGGGGTTCTTCAATCCCGTCGATGTCTACATTCACATCTTCTACAATACGCTTGCGCACCTGGCGGATTCCCGGCAGGTTTTCCAACTTAAAGACCGCGGTTTCGGGCGCGCGTTCCACCATAATCTCAAAATCGGCGAAACGGTTCTGGGCGTAATAGGTGTCGCGGGTGAGACTCAAATTGAGGTAGGCGGAATAGACGCAGATGTAGGCCGCAATGCCACACATGACCACGGCCACAACCCCCAGCGACTGGGCCCAGGAGTGGTACATGGTCCGGAAAAGCTTTTTATGAAAGGGGCTGATTACCACGTCAGTTCATCGACCGACTTGCGACGGGGATTCTCCGTGATTTCGTGGACGTGCCCATCGCGCATGGTGATGACACGGTCGGCCAAACCAGCGATGGCGGCATTGTGGGTAATGAGAATGACGGTGGTCTGAACGCGACGGTTAATCTCGGCCAGGGCCTCCAGCACGACTTTGCCGGTGGAAATGTCGAGGGCGCCGGTGGGTTCATCACACAGAAGAATCTCCGGCCGCTTCGCCACCGCTCGGGCGATGGCCACGCGCTGCTGTTCGCCGCCCGAAAGCTGGGAGGGAAAGTGATCCCGTCGCGGTCCCAGTTGAACCATCTCCAGGGCTTCCGAAGGCTTCATGGGGTCCACGGAGATCTCCGTGGCCAGCTCCACGTTTTCCTCGGCCGTAAGATTGGGCATGAGGTTGTAAAACTGGAACACGAAGCCGATGTGCTTGCGGCGGTACCGGGTCCGCTGTGACTCGCTGTACTTTGCGAGATCGTCTTTCCGAAATAGCACCTCACCCCGGGTGGGGGCGTCAAGTCCACCGATGATATTGAGCAGGGTACTTTTCCCGGAACCACTCGGCCCAAGGATAACCAGCAATTCCCCCCGTTGGATGGTGAGCGTCGCACCCCGTAAGGCCGGCACCACCACTTCGCCCATCTGATACTCTTTGCAGACGTCGCGCAAATCAAACAGGGTGGAATTTGTGGGATGGAGTTCCGGCTCCGGGGCGGTGTGCATCGCGTGTACCTCTCGACAGGATTAGACTGTCATGGCCCGTCGGGGGTTTTCTATCGCGGGCCCGCCAGAATGTACCACGCCGCATCCGGAAATATTCGCCCCGACGTCATCTCCGTGGCACGTACGCCCTTATCCCTTCGCCCGGTGCATGGCATCCACATACTGTTGGATGCGCGTATCGACCACTTTCAGCAGCGTGCCATGGAGCTTCTTATTTGATGCCGCGATCAAGGACTGGTGGTTATTTTCCGAACTATCCAGCAGCAACACATCTTCAAATCCTTTGCCGTAGGCATCGGTGACCACACACCCCGCCTCTTCCGCCAGCAACAAGGCCGCCGCCATATCGTAGGGCGCAATGCCCATGACGTTACCCCGACCGGCATTGATGAAAGTATCACGGACGAGATCCGGAATCTCCTTCATATAACGGGACGCAAAATCGACGCAGGCGTCGAGCTGCTCTGTGAGCAGACGCGTCAGGCTGAAAGAAGTGCTGTTGCAAGCAAAAAAACCACCCTTGAGACTCGAAACGTCGATGAGCTGTCCCACGGTGGGAAAGATTAGAGATGCGGGACGGCCAGGCACGGTCATGGACCACGACATGGTCTCTAAGTCGGTATTCTCAGAAATCTTTGGTTTCTTCGACTTTCCATCCACATAGATGCGGGTGCCTTTTCCCCGCTCGGCATAAAAGGTACGATCGCCAACGATCTCCGTGACACACGCGGTGTCCACGTCGGCCATGGTAGGGCGCTCGATAATGCGCGTACTGGCGATGGCGACCACACAGCCTTCGAATCCGTTCATGGCCGCGCGGGTTCCATCGATGGGGTCCACAACCAGCAGGTGCTTGGGGGCTTCCCCGGAAAAGGTGGAATAGCCGGAATCTTCCGAGTAGTAGGCGACCGGGGCGCGCTGACCCTTCAGGTAATTGAGGAGTGCTTTTTCCGCGACCTTGTCAATTTCAAACGTGGCATCACCACTGACCGCCAAATCGACGACCTCACGCCCTTTAACCTGCCGCACCATGGGCTCGACCGCGCTCTTGATGGCCTCGGAGAGGCCGAACATGAACTTTCGAGAAAGGACTTTCCCAGTCGCCCGGGGGGGCGGAGGAGGTGCCGTGGCAGCCTTGGTGCCGGCTTTTTTCGCGGGTGACGCCGCCTTCTTGGCGGGGGGAGGGCTTGCCTTGGCGGCCGCTTTAGCCTTCGCTTTCGGCTTGGGCTTGGTGGCGGCCTTGGCCTTAGGCTTTGGCTTGGCCTTGGCTTTCGGCGCGGCGGCCTTCTTCTTTGGTGCCTTACTCTTACTGGTTGCCATCGTAGCTCCCCAGACTAAACGTCTTGCAGATTTGCACGGTCTGTTTCCATCACACGCCTACAGCGCTGGTTATACACTTGAAAACGTATGTCCATTCACATACGTCACGCGTCGGACGATTCGACCCGGTTCCTCAACCTTGACGAAAATCGACCCCCTGCTACGGGTCACTCCCACGAATTGGATGTAAGCCACCTTCCTATTTGGAACACCATCACCTCCCAATATGACCCAACAGCCCACCCATTGAGTGGTTTCACCAAGCACCCTGGATTTATCGGGGAGATCAATCCGCTCTGGCACTCGTGACGAAAATTCAGTCACCGTAACCCTGCTGCACACCCGGCACTGCCCGGCCCGCCGTTCCAAAAAAACGTCGTACCGAAACCTACCTGACATAGAAATCTAATAAAACTATGCAATGGCGTACTTATGGGTTTGATTTTAGCAGTTCCGCCGTTTTTTGTCCAGAGCTTTCTACCGTCACCGCCCATAACACACCGCAGACAAAAGGGTACTATACGCACAAGTCTGGAAAAGTTCCCCACGTAACCGCCCCGTCGGTTGCCCCGATTACCCCACTAAGCTCAGGCGCCGACCTGGCCCATGGCCTCACGCACCTCACGCTCTAACTCTTTTAAGTGCAATGGCTTATGAAGCACTTTTGCCGCCCCGCGCTGGAGTGCCACTTCGGCATCCCGGGGATAACCGGTCACCACAAGGATAGGCACCTCGATATTTCGATTGCGTATTTCCAAGAGCGCCTCCAGCCCACCCATTCGCGGCATCTCAAGGTCCATGGTAATTACATCAAACTGGCCCCCGTCGAGTTTCTCCAATGCCTCGACCCCATCACCCGCCTCCGATACCTCAAAACCCCGCAGGTTAAACCAACGTACCAATGCAGTTCGGACGTTTTCTTCGTCATCGACTATTAATATTGATGGCTTTTCCATCAATGCACCTCTATGCTTCCTGTTAAATTAATTGAAATTTGCCCGAATCTCAAACTGACAGTAACTTGTCGGGCCTGAGCATGACTATACCCCGGATGTATACTAAACTCAACTTTTCAAGCTATAAAACCCTTGTTTTTAAAGGCTGAAAAGGGCTGTCGAAAAAACATACACCATTCGCTCATTCATGTGATTATACCGCATTCTCCGCGAATCCGATACCTTTAATCCGAACTATACCGGAATTCCCCCCTCCTGATTTCCCGTGTATCATAGCCCGTCCAGTACGAATGCCTTCGAAATTTTATAAGCGATTGCACCATGTGGTATAACAGGGCCGCTTTCCGCGGACCCTAATCACACGTCTGGAAAATCCTGTGACCCCCTCTAAACCCC
>JAUIMA010000433.1 GCA_030432675.1 Candidatus Hydrogenedentota bacterium
GAGACTGTACATGGGCTGGACCACGGAAATGGGTGCATAGTTGCGCTGCTCCGCTATGGCCTGCGCGCGCATGGTCTGCCAGGCCGAAAAGTTGGATACGCCCACATAGTGGACCTTGCCCTGCTCGACCAGGGTGTTCATGGCGGCCATGGACTGCTCGATGGCCGCATTGTCGTCCCAATGGTGCAGATAAACGATGTCGAGATAATCGGTCTGGAGTCGCTGGAGTGACTTTTCGACGGAGCGAATGAGATTGCGGCGCGACATGCCCTCATCGTTCATGCCCCCGCCCGACGGAAAGAACACCTTGGAGGTGAGAATAATCTGATCGCGGTGGGGGCCTATCCAGCGGCCCACGATCTCTTCGGTTTTGCCCAGGTTGTAATTGTGTGCCGCATCGAAAAAGTTGATACCTGCTTCCAGGGCGGCTTCCATGAGTTCCTGAGAGGTTTTCTCGTCGGCTTCATTGCCAAAGGTCATCGTGCCCAGGCAGAGTTCCGATACGAGCAGGCCTGTCTTTCCCAGTCGATTGTATTCCATGCTCTTGCTTCCTTCCGTCAAAAGTATCAATTTGTGCCCCGAAAAGGCATATAGTACCATTGCACCAACCGACACGTCATCTGTTCGGAACGACGCATTCTTGGAGACTATGGTCATGCGAACTATCTGCCCCCTTTGCGAAGCCACCTGTGGTGTGCGCGTGACCATGGAGAACGGACAACCCGTTGCCGTGCGTGGCGATGACCAGGACATATTCAGTCGCGGGTATATCTGTCCCAAGGGCGTGGCGCTACATGAGCTTGCTTCGGACCCTGATCGCATACGGGAACCTATGATTCGGGAGGGTGAATCCTGGCGTACGGTAACCTGGGCTGAGGCCTTCGCAGCCGTAGATGCGGGCTGGAAGGAAATCTGGAAGCGCTACGGCAAAGAGTCGCTGGGCGTATATCTTGGAAATCCGTCCTCACACAACCTCGGCATTCAGACGTACGGGTTTCCCCTCTTCAAGGCACTGGGCACCGCCAATTTTTTCTCGGCCAGCACGGCCGACCAGATGCCAAAACATGTTTCCACCGGCCAACTCTTTGGCGATGGGATGTCCATCGCCATACCAGACATTAACCGCACGGATTATCTCCTGATTCTTGGGGCCAATCCGTTGGAATCGAATGGAAGCCTTATGACGGCCCCGGATCTGCCGGAGCGCCTCAAGGACATTCAGCGCCGTGGAGGTCGCATCGTTGTGATTGATCCCCGACGTACGCGAACCGCTAAAATGGCCGACGCCTACTTCCCCATTCGGCCCGCAACCGACGCCCTCTTTCTTGCGGCGATTGTTCAGTGCCTTTTCGCGGAAGGACGGGTTGTCGATGGGGGCGCGATTGAGCTTTCTGATGGTATCGACGCCCTAGAGAAGGCCGTAGCCCCCTTTACACCGGAAGATGTCTCGTCCCATTGCGGTATTCCCGCCGAATCCATCCGAACCATTGCGCGGGAACTGTCCGAATCCCCGACGGTCGCCATCCATGCCCGTATGGGAACGACGACTCAGGACTATGGGACCATTACCTCTTGGCTGGTAGACATCATCCACATTCTCACCGGGAATCTGGACCGTCCCGGCGGAGCCATGTTTACCCGCGTTGCCCATGGGGGAAGCAATACCAAGGGAACACCTGGGAAGGGCAAAGGCTTTGTCACGGGAAGGCGCAAGAGCCGGGTACGTAGCTACCCGGAAGTGATGGGTGAGTTTCCCTGTGGCGCCATGGCCGAAGAGATTCTGACTCCCGGGCCAGGGCAGATCCGATCCATGTTAACGGTGAGCGGGAACCCGGTCTTGAGCACACCAGACGGGGATGGGTTAGATGAGGCCCTGGCCTCACTGGAATTCATGGTGAGCTTCGATATCTATCTCAACGAGACAACCCGTCATGCCAACGTCATTTTACCCGATATTTCCCCCCTCGAACGCCCCCACTATGACCTGATTTTCAATCAATTAACCATCCACAACTACGCTCGATACGCACCGGCGGTTATGCCGCCTACCGACCGACCAGCGGGATGGCAAGTCCTGTTGCAACTGATCGGGATTGCGGCGGGATTGGGTCCCGATGCGGATTTGGAATTGCTGGATGAGCAGGGACTACGTCAGGCCATTGAAAAGGAGATGAAACAGCCCACGTCCCGGATAGCGCACATGGATATCGATACGGTACTTGAAAAACTAGGCCACCGACGGGGACCGGAGCGGATTGTAGATTTCATGCTGCGGTCTGGTCCCTATGGCGATGGCTTTGACGACACCGTGGCGGGCCTGAGTCTCGACCAACTGGAGGCTCACCCGGAGGGTATTGACCTCGGCCCCCTGGAGCCCCGTCTTCCTGAGATACTTCGTACCCCCAGTGGTCGTATTGAACTGGTGTCAGAGGTCTTTCTCTCAGACCTTGCCGGGTTGGCAAAAAAAATCAAGGATACGAATGGAAGTGCCGAGGTCGTATTGGTTGGGCGTCGTCATTTGCGTTCCAATAATTCCTGGATGCACAACGTGCCCAGTCTCGTGCGTGGTCGTGAACGATGCACCGTGTTAATTCATCCTGACACGGCGGCAGAAAAGCACTTGGTGGATGGCGCACGGGCCCATGTCAAGACCGATACCGGGCAAATTGAAGTGACCGTAGAAGTAACGGAAGATATTATGCCCGGTGTTGTGAGCGTTCCCCATGGCTGGGGACATGGCCTGAAGGGTATCCGTATGGAAGTGGCCGCTCAGCACGCCGGTGCCAATGTAAACAGGCTGGTGGACGCCACGCGACTGGACTACCACTCCGGAAATGCGGTGCTTAACGGTTATACCGTAGAGTTACGGCCAGCGGAAAACTAGAGTGTTCTTACTCAGGGTGGGGCTTTAGATGGGAATTGAGTACGACTTGGCGACCTATGATGCCGCACGCTCTTTTGTAGTGCGGGAAGACCGGGAAGCCGCTTTTTCCGAAGCGGTGGTACAGCAATTCTGGTATGACCATGCGGTAGCGGCGGGTCCCGTGGAGACCCTGGAAGGGCACCAGGTGGAGGTGCTCTCGCCGGGCTGGTGGAATCATTGTGCGGTACCGGACTTTCAGGGCGCCCAATTGCGCTTCAACGGGACGCTCTTTACCGGTGATGTCGAAATTCACCTGGAGCACGCGGCCTGGTATCAGCATGGACATCACCAAGACGGGCGCTACAACAACGTATTGCTCCATGTGTTGCTCCACCCCCCAGCCGACGGAAAAGCGCGGGTTGAAACCGCGGCGGGTCAGGCCCTCCCCCACCTTTGTCTGGATTCCCTGTGCCGTATCGAACAGCAGCAACTGAAACCGCTCGCTGACGTGGAGACCGCGCCGGAACTGGCTCCTCGAAGTCACGGAAGTTGTAACCGTTTCATCGCTGATGGACAACCGGAGATCTTGACCGATTTCTTACGACTTTCAGGTGATTGGCGACTATTGAATAAGACCCGATACGTGCAGGAGCGTATCAAGGCGGTCGGGGCCAACCAGGCAACCTATGAGCTGATTGCCCGGGCCCTGGGCTATCGGCAATTTGTCGACAACTTCGAGCGGATCGCGCGGGCACTCCCCTATGACAGAGCCGTTCAAATGGCGCATCAGGAACCCTTCCTTCTGGAGGCTGCACTCTTGTTTCTCGCGGGTCTATTGCCCTACCCCGACGAAGGGGGTGCTCCCATACCCCCTCATGCGGAACGTCTCGTCGCCCTGCGGGCACAACACTTCCCTCAAATGCGTCCATTGGCGTTGGATTGGAAAGTGGCCGGCGTCCGCCCAAACAACTATCCTGGACGCCGTCTCGCTGGTCTGGCAGCCCTGGTGGGGAGGACCAGCCGTCAGGGTCTGGTGCAAGGTCTCGATCGCTTTTGGAAAGAAGAGGAGCGCCCGGTGGCCTTGCGTCGCGCATTCGAGGCCCTCTTTCCAACCGCGATGGGGTTCTGGGCAAATCATTACCGTATAGACCGACCGGCGATGAAGTCGCGCACGGCCCCCGTTGGCAATGGGCGCATACGCTCTATCATTGGCAATGTGTTTGTGCCCCTGGCGTTTGCGCGGGCCCGCAGCTCGGGGCAACGCAGTTGGGAGGAGCAGATTCTGGATTTTTATCACCGCCTCCCCATGGAACCCGATAACGGGATCTACAAACGGATGTTACCCCGAGTCTTGGGGGATCATGCGCACCGAATCGGATTTCAGAGCCAGCAGGGGATCCTGCAATTACACGAAGATTGGTGTAAGAGCAACCCCAGCTGTAAGGACTGTGCGCTACTCGCCTATCTGGATGCTCAGGCGCGCCGGGATGCCACGTGATCGAGCGCACAGACCATCATGGCGAATTGCAGTTTGATTTGGGTCGCGAGTGGAACGGGGGCCAGCTGAAAGGTCTCCACCAGCTGTTCCAGTGCGCTTTGATCACCCACCACCTGAGCGGCGGTAAGGGCATCACGAAATCGAAATAGCACGGGATCCTCCAGTGAAGGAGGGACATTCAGGATAAAGAGGGGGAGCTCACTAACCATGCAAAGGGGATCGTCCCCGGTGGCCATAGCTACTTCCATGGAGCTTGGCAGGAACTTAGCTGCCATGGCCGGGTCCTTTTGCTCCTCGAAAAAGGCATGCATAGCCACGCTGCTGGGGGTCGTGGCAAAGCCTTCCGCGATTCGCGTAAAGCCCTTGGCCCCTTTGCGGTCAATCTCGTGGAAGCCCATTCCCTGGGCGGTGGTAATGGCACAAAGCTGTTCACGCAAGGCTTCGCTGCGACTTGCCCACGGCGCATTGAGAAGGTACCAGGCGCCTTCGGCCCACGCCATGCCGTGGAGCGAAAAATGAGCCACCACGGGACTCTGGTGCCACAAGAATGGAATGGCCGCCCGACACTCCGGTCGTGCTCTTGGCCCTTCCGAGAAACCGAACTCCACATCATCTCCAGGAAGTTCACGATGGGCATGGGCCAGATACGTGAGAAAATCAGGCGTTCGGGCAAACCACGGTCGGTTTCGGTCGGCGCCATCCGGGTTCATCTGGGGCACGACCCGAAAGGTAAAGCGCTCCAACAAATCTGGCGCATAGGTGCGGAGCAGGCGGGGCAGCATCTGAGCCGTCATGGGCCCCATGGGTTCATCGGCATGACAACCAGCGGTAATTGACACGGTCAGGGGTCCCGAACCCAGCGTATATCCGAACAGGTCTTGTCCCCCGCGCGAATGACCCAGAACTGTCGTCGGACAGTCAGCGAGCGATTGAAGATGACGGGCCAATTCAGGCGTAGTGCGATAGACCAGTTCCTCTTCGGGTATTGCACAACGACATAGTGATTCTAGTCGGGACATGGAGAAACCTTCCTGATCCGTTTCGCTGAGGCGTTTCCCCTACGTGGGCTGATTAATGGGAAACTCCATGAGAATGGTCGTCCCTCCCCCATCTCGGGGTTCCATCCATATTTTTCCTTTGTGTTCATGCACGATGCCGTAGGCCA
>JAUIMA010000434.1 GCA_030432675.1 Candidatus Hydrogenedentota bacterium
GGGCATGCCTTCGCCGGGTTGGGTGAAGGGTTGTGGATCGCTGCCATCGAGATTGATGCTGAAGGTCTGGGGGACCTTGTCCCGGATGACCTGAATCAGCATGCGGCCATCCTGCAAGAGAAGCTGCGGCGTCTGAAAGGGCGCCAGGCGCTCCTTCGTTGCGATTTCTTCGAGGGCACCCGAATCGAGGTCGTATATCCAAAGATGGGTAGGCGTCGTGTGGTAGTACTCCTCAAAGGGCTTCCCCGGACCATCCCGGCGGGGCTCCATGCTGAGCATGACGACCCGGTGTCCGTCGGGGAAGAAGCCCCCGGGTTGCCAGGTGGCCTGGTTGGGTGCATCGAATTCCAGATAGCGGAGGCCCGACCCATCGGCGTTCATCATGGCCGTCTTGCCCTGGGATGTGAAGAAGAAGCGCTTCTTCTCAGGCACGGCGCCGGCAAGAGATGCGGACATGGCCGCCATGGAGGTCAGCGGAATGCTCTGGAGAAAACTACGGCGGCTGAGATTCATGGGCTGCCTTTCGGGGTTGTCGTGCTCATGGGTTGTTGGTTGAGAGGTGGGTGGGAGTGTACTCCATCTCGGCGGTTTGGTCGAAATATACGTTTCCCATATGCGTACGACATGCGCGTGATTCCGGAGGAAACTTTTGTGCCACGCGATGGCGAGCTACGCGAGGTTTCGTGTGCATGGAGCCTCCTTGGCGTTGAACCATGGCGATTGCTCAGACTCGGGCGTCCGTTTGTCGCGGTGAATTTGGACGCTCTCACAGAGCTGCCCTTTTGAAGAAGCATGCTTTTTCCCTCCACGCACACGAAACCTCGTTCTACTCGGCATCGCGTGGCACGGGGACAACTAAAGGATGCACCGAATTCTTTGGGATACTTCTCGTACTCAGTCGCTGCTGACTTCTGCCAGCCACTCAAGCACCCGGTCCTGCTGGTCACGTTGGAAGCGACGGATGTCGTCCGGTGTCTCGTAGATTAGATGGCGGGCCTCCTCACCCAATTGCTCACGGGCCCCATCCACGCATTCCCCAATGGCAGCGGGGTTGGATATGGGGTCCTGGGTTGGCGCCACAATCAGACAGGGTCGTGGAGCCACCAAGGTCATCAGGTCTTCGTAGTCGTAGGGGACGTCCGTCTCATGGCCTTCATAGAGTCCGAGTTTAGGCAAGAGGGCATGGTCTTTCCACAGACGGCGGTTTCCCCCCGTTTCGGTGGTGTCGGTGCCCCTGCGGAAGGGCGTGAACCCGGCAAAAGAGGCGACGCCAGTGACCCGCTTATCCAGTGCTGCCGCATGGAGGCCCACAGTTCCGCCCAGGGAGTAACCGACGAGGAAAACCTGCTCTTTGTCGAATGGCGGCAGGGGAGTGGCCCCACGGCCCTTTCCGTCCACCACAAAGTCGACGGCCGCCCGCACATCGTGCACCATGCGTCCCATACGGGACCATGTGGGGTTGGCCTCGTAAAAATCGGTGCCTTCCAGCAGGCGCAGACCGAAGCCCACCTGGTCAAATGCGATGACGGCGTAGCCTTCCTGGGCCAGACGATGATAGATGGTGGTGCCTTCCACACCATAGCCCTCGTTGTAGCCCGTGGAGTAGGAGTAGGGATGGAGCCAGACGACGACGGGGGCGGGGGTGCTCCGCTTGGGATTGTGGTAGAGATTACCCGGTACACCGTTCCCAAAGAGGATGGGGATACGTTCCGTGTCCGGTGCGGCCCAGCGGTCGTGGTCCATTCGTAAGGAGTCTTCGGCCTTGATGTAATCTGTTGCTCCCGTGGGGAGGGTCTCCGGGGCCGTTCCCAGGAGCCAGTTCACCCGTGCTTCTGCTGGGGCGTCTGGCTGTGGTGCTTCGAGCGCTTCCGGCGTCTGGGCACTTTTCCAGCCGTCCCAATCAAAGCGGTGCAGGAACACTTCCGGGAAATCAGTCGACTTCACCGCACCCCTCCCGAAGGCCAGGTCAAACCAATCCAGGTTCTCCTGGCGATGCTCTGGGGTGATGGGATTGTGGGAACCGCTGCGGTAGCTCACGCGGCACTTTTCCGGGGCACCGAGGAGTTGGTAAACCTGACGGCCCTCCAGATAGCCCTGCTCGACGGCCCAGGTCGGTTCACATCCATCCTGATGGGCTGTGTGAATGAGGAGCGGACGGGGCGCAATAAGGGCGTACCACCCGTGGGCGTCCATGGGTAATTCATTTTCCGTTCCGTAGTAGCCCTTCAGCGATTGAAGGAACCAGGAGCCGGGATAGTCGCGCACCGTTTCCATGAAGGTGTCCCGTGTGGTAAGGCGATAGGGACACGACGCCGGGGAGCCGGGACTGCGTGCTACCACGGCCGTGAAGCGTTCGTCGAAGGCCGCCGCGATCATGGACTGCTTGCCATAGCGCGAGTGGCCAATGATACCGACCTGCTCGGAAGCGACGGGATAGCCCTGCGCCGGGGCGAGGATATAATCCAGCGCACGGGAGGCGAGCCAGGCCTTGCAGACAATCTCGGTCCACGTGGCTTCGGGATATTCCTTGCGAAAGGTTTCCCATACCGAATGATAGCCGGGGAAGGCCTTTTCGGGATGGTCTTTATCCACACCAGGATAGAGGCACACCATGTAGCCACGGGCCAGGGCATCTTCCGCCCAGTCTATCTGATAGTAGCGGGGTGCCGTCATGAGGAGGGGAAAAGGACCGTCACCCGTGGGTATCCACAGCCACATTTCAAAAGCAGCTTGGTTCTTGGTGTCAAAGGTCAACTGGATACGGTGTCTCTGGGAGCCATCGGCAGGAGACTGGGTTTCCAGGATTTCCGCCGTCACGATCGCGGGTGTCGCAGCGGGAAGGGTGCCGGTAAAGGTCTTCGTCATTAGTTCAAGGATTTCGGCGCGGCGTGTGGGCCATTGGGAAACGTCTTCGACAGCCGTGCCGTCCTGAAGCTGGAGCAAGGGCGGCAGGAGGGGGGTGGCCTGGGCGGTGCCGAGTAGCATCTGGTTGCCAAAGAGGGTGACGAACAAGCACAGGAATGGAAAGAGAAGGCTGCGTTTTTCAGTAATGGAATGTGGGCGAATCTGCATCGTGGACAATTGAAAATCCTTTGTGGGGTCGTGGGAATACTGCTCAAGACAATACCCCATCACCCCCGCCAACGCAAGGGCGATCGCCGTGGGGACGGGCTGCCGGGAGTTGACCGCGGTGATGGGTTTCCGTATGCTGGATTGCTCACGAGAACGTAGTGAATGTACAACAAGGTGGGAGTAGCGATTGAGATGAAACATGCAGCCATATGGACGCTCTTCGCGGCGTTGCTCCACGGGGTGGGTGCCGCCGACCGACCGAATATTCTCCTGGCGATTTCCGATGACCAGTCCTATTTTCATACCTCGAAAGCGGGCTACCCGGCCATCGAGACCCCGGCCTTTGATCGCATTGCCAATGAAGGGGTCTATTTCACCCATGCGATCACCGCCTCACCGGGTTGCAGTCCCTCGCGGGCCGCATTGCTTACGGGGCGCTATTGCTGGCAGTTGGAGCATGCGGGCACCCATGCCAGTGCCTTTTCTCAGAAGTACGTGACCTATCCCGATTTGTTGGAGCACGCGGGTTATGTGGTCGGTTATACCGGCAAAGGCTGGGGGCCCGGGGACTACACCAAGTCGGGACGGACCCGAAATCCCGCTGGTCCCGAGTGGAATGACAGGCGGATGAAAACGGAGCCGGGCATCCATGATAAGGATTACGCCGGTAACTTTGCTGATTTTCTCGCCACCCGTGAAGCGGGACAGCCCTTCGCCTTCTGGTACGGCGGACACGAGCCCCATCGGGTCTTCAAAGACGGTATCGGCCTGGAGCAGGGAAAGCAATTGGCGGATGCCACGGTGCCACCCTTTCTCCCCGACACCCCCGAGATTCGCAGTGACCTCCTGGACTATTGCGTGGAGATTGAGTGGTTCGACGCCCAGCTGACCAAGATGATTGCCCTGTTGGAAGAAGCCGGGGAGTTGGATAACACCATCATCGTGGTGACGTCGGATAACGGTATGGCCTTTCCCCGGGCCAAGGCCAATATGTATGAGCACGGCATCCGCATGCCCCTGGCCATTCGCTGGGGCGACAAGGTGCCGGGCGGACGCACCGTAGATGACTTAGTCAGCCTCATTGATTTGGCGCCCACCTTCCTGGAGGCGACCGGTGTCAGGCACCCGAGCGAAAGGTATGCCGCACCGCCCATGACCGGCCAGAGTCTCTTGGGGATGCTGACGGGAGACCAATCCGGTGTCGTGGAGCCGGAGCGTACCGCCGTGTACAGCGCGCGGGAACGCCATTCCTCCTCGCGCTATAAGACCCTGGCCTATCCCCAACGTGGACTGCGCACCCGGGACTATCTCTACGTGCGCAATTTCCGTCCCGAGCGGTGGCCTGCCGGTGCGCCGCAGAAATATGGTACCGACAAGGAACCCAACGATTTCACCCAATTGGGCCCCATGCACGGTGGCTACCATGACATCGACGCTTGCCCGACCCATACCTATATGGTGGAACATCGGGAAGACGCGTCCGTTGCCCCCTTTTTTCATGCGGCGGTCGATCACCGTCCGGCGGAAGAGCTCTTTCGTATTGCCGACGACCCGGGCTGTATGAAAAACCTCGCCGATGACCCGGCCTTCGCCGACGTTAAGGCGGAGTTGGCGGCCCAGATGACGGCGTTTCTCAAGGACACGGGGGACCCGCGCATCCAGGGGAAAGGCGATATCTTCGAGACTTATCCGCGCTATAGCAAACATCGCTACTTTCCCAAGCCTGATTGGGCCAGAAAGTAGTGGGATGGAGCGCCAACGCGCTGCGGACGCAAGTAGCTTGTATTTTTTTGGACCGCCAGCGGCCAGCTGGCACACGGGAGCTCGTGTTAATGTGGTGGACGGGGTCCACTTGGTCCACTCGACGTGGCCCGGTAATTCTGGAGGATGAACGTTGAAACTAGCTGCTTTCGTTACTGCTTTTACCTTTTTCCTCGTTGCGGCGGTCGTGCAGGCCGCCGAGCGGCCCAACATCGTCGTCATTCTGGCAGACGACATGGGGTACTCCGACATCGGCTGCTACGGCGGCGAGATCAAGACCCCCAACCTGGACAAGATGGCGGGGGAAGGCCTCCGTTTCACCCAGTTCTACAATGCTGCGCGGTGCTGTCCGACCCGGGCATCGCTGCTGACCGGGCTTTATCCCCATCAGGCGGGCATGGGCGGTATGGTTAACGGCGGCGGCGACACGCGCCCCGAAGGCCCCTATCAGGGCTATCTGAATGAACAGAGTGTCACCCTGGCGGAAGTCCTCAAGACGGCGGGCTATGGCACCTACATGTCCGGGAAATGGCATGTCGGAGAAGAACGTCCCCATTGGCCCGTAGACCGGGGCTTTGACCGCTACTACGGCCTCATCAGCGGCGCGATGAACTACTTCGATATCGACAAGGGAAAGGCGGACAGCGTGACCCGCCGTTTCGCTATCGACGGAGAGGCCCACCGT
>JAUIMA010000435.1 GCA_030432675.1 Candidatus Hydrogenedentota bacterium
TCTTCCAGGCGGGCGATCAGGCCGGCGTTCTCTTCATACTGCTCCGAGTAGCCGCGCATCTCGACGACAAACATCCGTCCCTGCTCGTCAAAGGCCAGGGCGATGGGATCGGTGACCAGGGGCTCGGCGGCCACCTGATCGACCGTAAAGCCATCAAGGACTTCAAAGGTACCAATCGCATCCTTGGGCTCGACGGCTTCAAAGCGGGGCAACTCGGCCGAATAGTCCCGGTCTAGGCTGTCTTCAATATCATCCTGTGCGAGGCTGCTGGTCGCCCCGATGGCGATTGTGAGACTGCTCAGTGCGATGCGATGTCCCAATTGGACATAGCGATTCCACGGCTGCATATTCATACTCCTTGCATCTGTTTACAGGGTCTCGGGGGTGATTGGCGCGCTTGTTGGGGCGTACTCCCCGTGAAAAACCGATATTCAAGACAGAATCACGGCAAATTCACATTTCCGTAACGAAGCGCTAGTATCCAAGTTGGACCCCTTAAATTGCAACCCCCGCCATCCTCCGTGAATAAATCACACCCCTCCTTCGTCTTGATCCCAGTCGGTGCCGGGGGTGATGGTTTGAAGGACAGAGCGTATTTTGCTATGGTTAGTGGCTGATTGTGAACACATGCAAATTGCGGCTGCGGTGTTCTCAACCCAGCCTCGGCTGATACCGCCCACAACGGGCCGTGTCGATTACTGTTGGTCCTGTTACTCCAAAACGTGATCGGACCGTCGGATTTCAATCAGGAGTATGAATGGTATGAATTGTTTCCTGCGCAATACGATGTTGGCCGCTGCGGTGCTTGCCACCGGCGGTGTCTTTGCGGGTTCCATCACAGGCAAGATTGTCTATGAAGGAGCCATTCCCGCAGCGCTCTCAAAACCCATCGACACCAGCGGTGATCCGGCCTGTGCCGCCCATGCAGGCGACAATCCGCCGGTCAACGAAGTGTTGGTTTTGGGTGAAGGCCAGACCATGGCCAATATCGTGGTCAAGGTCATCAAAGGCCTCCCCGAAGGCAAAACCTGGCCCGCACCCGCCGAACCGGCCATCATGACCCAGGCGGGTTGCCGCTATTCGCCCCACGTCACCGCGCTTCAGCTGGGCCAGACCCTCAAGGTGCTCAACCCGGACGGCATTCTGCACAATGTGAATTGTCAGCCTAAGATCAATCGGCCCATGAATAAGGCCATGCCGAAGAATCTGAAGGAACTGGAATTCAACTTTGACAAGGCCGAAGACCCGTTTCGCTTCAAGTGCGACGTCCACCCCTGGATGATGGCCTTCTGCACGGTTATCGAGCACCCCTTCTTCGACGTCACCGAGAAAGATGGCATCTTCACCATTGACGGCCTTGATCCCGGTGAATACGAAATCGAAGCCTGGCACGAACGCCTCGGTAAGCAGACTGCCACGGTCACCGTGACGGCCAGTGAACCCGGCTCTGCCGACTTTACGTTCAAGCGTCCATAGCATCTAAAACCAGAGATTGTTTCCAGCGGTTGTCGGGGCAGAATGGTCTGTCCCGGCAGCCGCCGCGTTACATACTCCGGGGGATAGTACCCTTCCATGAATCCGTCACGAGGGAATAGCAACGCGCGGGGGGGCTTCGCGCGTTTTTTCTTATCTACTGATCACAAAGTCGTTGCCATTCAATATGTGATGACCGCGCTGACCATGCTTTTCGTCGGCTTTTTGTTCATGCTGCTTATGCGCTGGCAACTGGCCTACCCTTATCAATCCTTGCCCTTTATCGGCAGTTGGTTTGCCGACGACCACCCCACCATGCCCGGCGGTGTGATTACGGCCAACTTCTACAATCAATTGGGTGCCATGCACGGCACCATCATGATCTTCCTGGCCGTGGTGCCCCTCGTGGCCGGTGGGTTCGGCACCTACCTCGTCCCCCTCATGATCGGCGCCAGAGGCCTCGCCTTTCCGCGCCTGAGTAAGCTGGGGTACTGGTGCTACCTGGGCGGCACGCTCATCCTGTTGGGAAGTTTCTTCCTGCCCGGTGGGGCCGCCAACTCGGGTTGGACCGCCTACGCACCCCTTTCCATTATTGAAAACGCCGGCCAGACCACCTGGCTCATCGGCGTGGCCTTTGTCTATCTTTCCTCGCTGATGCTGAGCATCAACATCCTCACGACCATCGTACAGCTCCGCACCGAGGGCTTGGGCTTCATGCGCCTGCCCTACTTCGTGTGGAGTCAACTGGTGACCAGCGTACTACTCTTGCTGGCCTTCCCGCCCCTCGCGGCCGCGGCCGCCATGCAGTTGATGGACCGGGTCGTGGGTACGAGTTTCTTCCTGCCCAGTGGACTTGTGGTCAGTGGAGAGGCCCTCGACGTAAGCGGTGGCGGCAGCGCCCTCTTGTGGCAGCACCTTTTCTGGTTCCTCGGGCACCCGGAAGTCTACGTACTCCTCTTGCCCGCCTTCGGCATCGTGGCCGAAGTCATCGCCAACAATACCCGCAAGCCCCTTTTTGGGTATAAGGGGATGGTGCACGCCACCCTCTTCCTGGGGCTCATGTCCATGCTCGTCTGGGCGCACCACATGTTCCTCACGGGGATGGGTACGGCCATGAGCGAGTTTTTCCAGATGACCACCATCATCATCTCGCTCCCCTCCGTTATCGTGGCCTCGTCGTTGGTGGTATCCCTCTGGGGTGGCTCCATTCGCTTTACCGTGCCCATGCTCTATGCGTTGGCCTTCCTGCCCATGTTTGCCATCGGCGGCCTGACGGGATTGCCCCTGGCCATGTCGGCCACCAATATCATGTTGCACGACACCTACTACGTCATTGGCCACTTCCACTACGTGGTGGCCCCGGGTATTCTCTTTGCCGTCTTTGCCGGCATCTACTACTGGTTCCCCAAGGTGACGGGCCGCAAGATGAACGACCTCCTCGGAAAACTTCACTTCTGGCCCACGCTCATCTGCATGAACGGGATTTTCTCCCACCTGATTCTCCAGGGCTTCGCGGGCGTTTCCCGACGCCTCTATGATGGCGGCGAGACCTATGCCCATGGCATGGAAGTGTTTGGACTGAACTCGGCCGCGACCTGGGCCGCCTTTGGCTTGCTCGTGGTGCAGATTTTCTTCGTCATCAATTTCTTCTACAGCATGAAATGGGGCCAGAAGGTGGACAGCAATCCCTGGGAGGCTACCTCCCTGGAGTGGGCAGCGCCGTCGCCACCGTTACCCGATGTGAATTTTGAGACGCCCCCCGTTGCGTATCGTGACGCCATGACCTACAGCGAAGAAGGGGCCGATAAAGACTTTACGCCCCAGTGGGAGGCCACCTCATGAGTATGCCCTACACCAACGAAGTACGGCCCGATACGGGCCTCTACAATGCCAAGCTGGGCATGTGGCTCTTCCTCGCGGCCGAGGCCATGTTCTTCGGCGCCCTCTTCTCGAGTTACGCCTTCCTTCGCACGGCGGCAGAAAGCTGGCCGGTGGGTTCGGAAATTCTGCCGGTGGGTGTGGGGGTTGTGATCAGTATTGCCATGATTCTCGCGGGCCTGTTTATTGCCCGGGGATGGAGCGATCTGGCCAAGCCCGATCGGGGACGTCATGCCACCTGGATGTGGGCCACAATTATTGCGGGTATTATCGCGATACTCGGCATCGTGGTAGACCACCGAATCGAAGTCGGCCAGGGGATGATTGCCGCAACCAACACCTTCTACGCCTGCTGGTACCTCATCACCGGGGCCCTGCGCGCCCATGTAGTGGTGGCCGTGGCCTACACCCTGTACCTTGGCCTGCCGGGTTCCGACATGCGGCGTAACGACCCCGTGCGCTACCGCAACCGGGTGGAATGCCTCGGGCTTTTCTGGCAATTCCTGGTCCTTACCTGGCTCGCGACCTTCGCGTGCTTCTACGTGTTTTAGGAGGTACTATGTCGCTCAAATCTTTTCACCTCTTCGTAGGGCTGCTCTCCGTGGTGGGGTGTTGCGCCTATGGCATGTGGTCTATCCTGACCTTCTTGCGCGATGGCGACGTAACCCGCTTGCTCGTTGCCGTGCCCCTGCTGGCATTGGCCCTGGCGATTATCATGAACAGCGTAATTTTCTACAAACACACGGAGGAAGAACCATGGCTCTGAAATATCTCGTCGTCATCGGACTCGCTCTCCTCGCCCAGGGGGCGTTGGCCTGTGCGACCTGTTCTGGCCCGGCAGATGCGCCCCAGACGCTGGGGATGAATGCCGCCATACTCACCCTCTTCGGTGTCCTGTGTGTGGTGGGATTGACCATCGCCAGTTTTATCGGCCTCATCGCCCTGCGCGTTATACGCCAGAATCAGGCGGAAGCTTTGGAGCAGGAAGGGGGGGGCGGACTGCTCGCCCCCGCATCCGACATCCTGCCCGGCAGCCCTGTGATGTTGGAGTCCTGACGCCATGTCTTTCTATCCCTTCAGCTATTTTCCCGCCCTCGCATCCGAGCACGGCGCGACCATCGACCGCCTGATGATTCTCATTTGCATTTTCATGACGCTGATTTTTCTCGGGTGGCTCGCCTTCTTTATCTATACCCTCCTGCGCTTTCGCAGTAGTAAGCAACCCACCGCACAGGCGGAGCGTATCAAGGGCCGCTGGGTCTACGGGCTTGCCCTCGGCATTCTCGCCGTGGAACTCTTTATTCACGTGGGCCTGGGCGGTGGCACGGGTGCGGCGCAACTGAGTGCCATCAGCCCCACCGAAGAAACCGTGCAAGTGCGCGTCGTGGCCCAGCAGTTCGCCTGGAACATCCACTACCCCGGCGCCGACGGCATCTTCGGCATCACTTCTCCCGAGTTCTTCAACGACCAGACCAACCCGGTTGGTATTGACCCCGATGACGCACACGGTAAAGATGATATCGTCACCTTTAAGCAACTCTTTCTCCCGGTGGACAAGCCAGTACGGATTGAGTTGACGTCGAAGGATGTGATCCACAGTTTCTTCTTGCCCGAGTTCCGCGTCAAGCAAGACGTGATTCCCGGCATGGAAATCCCGGTGACCTTCGTGCCTACGATGACGACGGAGCAATTCCGGGAGTTGAAAGGTGACGAGACGCGTGATTTCGAAATCGCATGCGCCCAGCTCTGTGGGATTACCCACTACACCATGAAGGGCATGGTGCGCATCCTCGACCAGGAAGGCTTCGACGCCTGGCTTGTCGAGAAAGCCCCCAAAGAAGGCGGCGACGAAGACGACTTCTGGGCGACCGACGACTTTTAGTCGCAACGATTAGTTTAACGGGACGTGCGGGCCGACGCGGTTTGCACGTCCCTTTTTTGTGCGCAGAAGAGGGGGGCGGACCACCCAGGGACTGTCTCGCCCGATGGGGTGTCGCGGTGGTGTGAATGACGACGGACGTTGCGTGTTGTGGCCGTAGCCGCAATGTCGTCAGTGGGCGTGGCCGTCCCGTCGTTCGCGAAGTGGGCGGCGCATCTGTTTCGCCAACGACAGGACAGCCACCGCCGTCAGTACGTATTGGTGTGGGAGGGAGTTTTCGGTGGT
>JAUIMA010000436.1 GCA_030432675.1 Candidatus Hydrogenedentota bacterium
GAGGCCCCAACGGATACCATCAGAAAGACAGGCATTACTACCCGCCGCCAGCGCGTCGAAGACCTGGCACCAAGCTCACACCCTTCAAGCACGAGGCCCTCCAGTCGGAGCACAAAACCAACCGGGGGATAGGCATTCCTGTGGGACCTCTTTTACTCCAGAATTCGGGCACCGTATACTCTATGCTCAACGCATCCCCAACCCGCTGAAAGTCCACCATGATTCATCGCTATCTCCCCGGTTCCATCGTCCTCGCCCTGCTGCTCGGTATGGCCGTGTCCGCCCCCGTATTTTCGGAGGCCCACTATGCCGTGCCCGTGGTGGTAGACGTGCCCACCGATCTCGGAACACTGCCGGTGACCCTTTCCCTGGACGAAATCATCGCCGCGCAAACCATGCCGGGCGTGGTCGATGTAGCGAGCATCACCGTCGTCGATGAGGACGGAACGCCCATTCCCCACGCCCTTTCCGAATCCTTCAATTGGAGCGCATCGGGAGATATCTCCTGGGCCGTCGCGCCCGACACAACCGACACCTTCGAGATACGCTTCATCACCACCGAAAAGCGCCGCCCCTTTCTCGGACAAGCCCATACCCCCCGAATCGGTACGGGCGACTTGTTGCGCTACAACACCAAGGCCCCCCGTCCCGTGGTGGCCTCCTACCTCTCGGGGCTCTACGACATCAATCGGGATGGCCACCGTGATCTGGTCGCTTGTTGGAACTACGCCTATCGTCCCGGCACCCCGTGGGATGGCGTCATTGTCTACCCCCGTCTTGGGGAGGCCTTCTCCTTCGGAGAATTGACCCATCTGCGCTATGAATCCGAGCAGGGCCCGGCTTTCTTCAGCAGCATCTATATGCACGCCGCCATGGCGGACTTCAACCACGACGGCTTCCTCGATGTGGTTTATTCGCCCAAACGGGGAGACACCCTCCAGGTCTACCTCCATCCCGGCACCCAGGAAGCCGGCACGTGGCCCGTCTACGAACACGGCGTCACCCTGCCCCGCCCGAAGGGTACGTGGAATCCCTGCCGGGTCGTTGATCTGGACGAAGACGGCAACCTGGACCTCGTTGTGGGTGCCCCGGGAAAGCCCAACGAAACCTATTGGCTCCGCAACACCCATCTCGTAGGCTGGCCCATGACCCTCGCCGAACCCGTCCGCCTGGACGTGGCCCAAGGCGTCTGCTTCTTTGATGTGGATGGGGATACCCGCCTGGATGCCGTTGGGTTTCGCCCCGCCGCCTCCAAGGGCGTCCATGAATACGAAATCGTCTGGCAGTCCCGCGAACCGGGCGATGCCCCGACATTCGGCGAGGCCACGTTGCTGACGCAGGTGGCGCCCCACTTCCCCACCCACCTTGCCGCCGTCAACAATGGTCCCGAAAAGGGCCTTCTCGTGGTCCATGATGTGTACCAGAAGGTCTCCCTCTTTCCCCAGGGCGCGCAGGGATTCGGCGCCGCGCAGACCATCCAATCGCACAATGCGGTCATGTCCCTGAGTGACCAGGCCTGGCCCACCTTCTGCGACTGGGACGACGATGGGGACCTGGACATCCTCGTGGGGGGCGGCTACGGCTGGCCCCGCATCGTCATCAACAGCGGCGCGACGGAAAATCCCGCCTACGAAGAGGCACAGCGGATTGAGGCCGACGGAAAGCCCATCCGCATCCTACGCAACGAGATTCTGGGCGAACCTTTTCACAACCACAACCTGGGCTACTCCTATCCCGTCTTCGAAGACTGGGACGGCGACGGCCTGCGCGATCTCATCATCCCCAACGAGACCAACCGGATTCTCTGGTGGAAGAACGTGGGCACGAAGACCGCCCCTGCCTTCGGTCCCCAACAGCTCCTCGCCGTCGACGGCTTCGAAGAGTCGGAAGCAGCCCGCCGTCGTTCGGCCGAGCGTGCCCTCAAGACCACCTACCCCCAAGAGGAAGAACAGCCCTTCTATTGGCGAACCGGTGCGGCGGTCTATGACTGGAACAACGATGGCCTCATGGACATCGCCACCCACGACGGCGCCGAACGGAAGCTCACCCTTTTTTCCCAATATCAAGGCGCAGACGGAACCCTCCGCCTCAAGAAAGACCGAAAGCTCCTCCTCGAGGACGGCCGCCCCATCGACGACCAGATTGTGAATCGCAGCGCCCATTGGACCGAGTCCTTCACCCCCGTGGACTGGGACCGAGATGGCCTCATGGACCTCATGTATGCCTGCGCGGGCACACGCCCAGCCGACGGCAGCATCTATCTCCTCCGCAACGTGGGCACGGCCGCGGAAGGGGTATTCGCGGCACCCCGGACGATGAAGTCTTTCGGAAAGCCCATCAAAGTAACCGCCCATGGTCCCCACCCCTGGGCAGGTGACGTGGACGGCGACGGCTTCCCCGATTTGGTGGCGTGCGTCGAGTGGAGCGTCTATCCCTGGTACCGACACGCCGCCCTGGAGATGGATGCACCGCCTGCGTACCAGCTGGGCACACTACGTCGCGCGCCCTAGAGGGTCTTTGCGCAGGGCGGGTGCCACCCTCAAACGGAGGAGCAAAGCGGGGGAAGTTTGTGGGTGAAGCGACTCAAATCACGCAATAACTATCTTTCTACGCTGGCTGAAGGCAGGTCATTGGGCGGACACAAAGGAGACACCCGCGCTCTTAATTCCCTTCAATCGTTCGTGTTAATTCGTGTCCATTCGTGGTTAAGCATTTGGGGTTACGGCCGAACTCCTACCGTCCGTGGAAACCTGCCCCTACCACGACCGAAGTTTACGGAGAAGCACCATCCCCAAGCCCACAAAAACAAGGCCCGCCAGGAACCCGGGCGATTGGGCGAAGCTCACGGAGCGCGTCGCCAGAGTCGGCATTTCGGGGCGTAACCACCAGCGGCTTGCCAAGATGGTTTTCCAGGATCCCTGGAGTCTATCTACTCCCATCAACCCTCCGCGCACTGTTCGATATTCATACACTCATTCTGCCTACCTTTTAGACAGTTGTCTATCCCCCCTCTTCAAGGTTACCCTATTACCCTGCCACACCATTTCGAGACATGCTATTGTTTCGCAATGGGAATCATCATTGGCGTGAGAATTGCGGCAGTATGCTCACGATGTGTGGGTTGACACCATCATTGAAACCAACAACAAGGAGAGATCAATCATGAGATTCCGTTTCTGTGTGCGTGCGACATTGGGGGTCGCACTGGCGGGGGCGTTCGCCTTGCCAACGAATGCACTTACGATCTATGCCGGGGGCGATCCCGGCGCGGGCCCGGGTGATACGCGCCCGAATTCAGATTTCGCGGCCGCAGCCTTCGATGCGGCGGCAAACCCCAATGCCTTGATAGATTTTGAAAGTCTTTCATTGGGGGATTTTTCGTCCATGAATATCGGAAGCGGCGTGACTGCTACGTTTTCCGGACATGACAGTCCTAGCGGGATCCGATTTAACGAAGGGGATGCATTGGGGTTCAACACGACTGCAGGTGGCAGGCAGTTTCTTGCCTTCTGGCCTCAGTTCGATGTCGGCACCGCGACGCTCACCCTCGATTTTGTGACTCCCATCGATTCTTGGGGCGCATACTTTACCGGCCTGGAGCCAGCGATATCCGGCGATCTCTTCCTTACCTATGCCGACGGGTCGGGTGCCGAGCTCTCCGTAGGTGATCTGAATCCGGAAGGGACCCAATTCTTCGGGTTCACCGACATGGGCAATTCCATTTCGCAAATTACCTTCGAACTTAGAAACGTGGGTGGTACGCGAGACATTTTCGGCATCGATGACATGCGCTTTGGGGCCACACCGGTTCCCGAGCCTGCCACCATCACGTTGCTCGGTATGGGATTGGGGGCCTTGGTCCTCCGTCGCAAACGGCAGGAAAAATACGCAAACTAGTTGCTACTGACACGCCAACCCACATCATTTGAGCTAACGTTGAAGAGACGCGCGTTCCGGCGCGCATGGTTTGTGGGCAGACAATCCTACCGGTTGTGGGATTGCTGCCCACGCTTTATTTTTGAGCAGGGCATAGAATCCCGAGGTGATCGAGGGCCCCATGGCGCAACTTACGAGGACTCCCCATCGTCTTCCACACCGTCCAGTAACTTCTGGAGATAGTCCCGCGTGGCGGCCTGGGCCCGACAGCCATAGCGACCACGGCCCACGTAAGGGTTGCTCTGGGTCTCATCGAGGAAGCGCGCCTTCGACGTGTCTTCCACCTGAAGCTGCATCATCTCCGCCACCTGCTTCCGGAGTTCTTCGTTGAGAATCGGAAAGGCCACTTCCACCCGCCAGTCAAGATTCCGCTCCATAAGGTCAGCACTGCTCAAATAAACCTTTTGGTCATCGCCGGTGCCAAAGACGTAGGCCCGCTGATGTTCCAGGAAGCGATCGAGAATCGAAATAGCGCGGATGTTGTCGTGGGGCTTCATGGCGTAGGTGGTCCGCACGATAAAGTCCATGCCCACCCCCGCATCCGCCAGGGCATAGAGCTTCTTGATGATACCTGGGTCGGTCAGGTGGTTGGTCTTCAATAACACATAGCCGTCAGCACCCTTTTTCTCCTCCCGCTCCAGCAACTCCATCAGGGTCGCACGTGAGTTGAAGGGCGATACGAGCAGGTGCTTGAAGGAAGGTTCCTTCACGGTTCGTACCGTGTTGGCCCGGTCGAGGTAGGTGAAAATCTCCCGCACTTCATTGGTCACTCGCCGATCGTTGGTGAGCAGGATGCTGTCTACATAGAGTCGCCCCGTGGTCTCGTTGAAGTTCCCCGTAGAGAGCCCGGCAAAGAGGCTGTTCTTCCGCTCAATGAGCAAGAGCTTGGAGTGGACCTTGAGGGGCGGCACACCGTAGACCACCTGTGCTCCCACCTCCGACAGGGTCTCGGCGATATGGATGTTGTTTTCCTCGTCAAAGCGGGCCTGCAACTCGATGGACACAAAGATTTTCTTGCCGTTCTGCGCCGCATTGTAGAGGGCGTTCACGACCTGCGAGTTTTGGGCCGACCGGTACATGGTCATCTTGATGGATTTCACATGGGGGTCAATGGCGGCTTCCCGTAAGAGCCGGATCACGTGGCCAAAAGACTGATAGGGGTAGGTGATGAGCAGGTCCTGGTCCTTGATGGTTTCCATCATAGGCCGCTTGTCCTGTTCCAACACGGGATGAGGCAACACATCCAGCTTGGGAAAGAGGAGATCTTCGCGATTCGGCGGAAAGGCAAAGAGGTCTTTCATATTGTGATAGCGCCCCCCGGGAACGAGGGTGTCGTCTTCCTCGATGTCCATTTCTTTCATGACCATCTTGAGGAAACCCGAAGGCATCTCGCGATCATAGACCAGCCGCGTGGGTCTTCCCCCCTTGCGCTGCTTCAGCACCCGCTCCATCTTCCGCACGTAGCCATCGGTAAAATCGTTGTCCATATCGAGCTGGGCATCGCGGGAAACCTTGAAGGCATAGGCGTCTATATCCTCATACTCAAAGATGTAGAAAATCTCGTTGAG
>JAUIMA010000437.1 GCA_030432675.1 Candidatus Hydrogenedentota bacterium
GTGATGACACTGCTCAGCATGGTGATACCGGCAACGGTGGTCGCAGTTCCCATACCGGGCACGGGCCCCGATGTCGGAAAAACCGTGGTCTACCGCGATACCTGGGGCATTCCCCATATCTATTCGTCCACGGCGGAAGGGGGACTCTACGCCATGGGCTGGACCCAGGCAGAGGATCGTCCCGAGGAGTTGCTGAAAAATTTCGGACGCGCCATGGGAATCAGTGCCCGTTTCGACGGTGCCGGTGCCGTCAAGAGTGATATGGTCTCTCATATGTGGGATCACTATGGCATTGCGCAGCGGGGGGAGCAGACCCTCCGTGCCGAATTGCGGAGTCACCTGCAGGCCTATGTGGACGGTGTTAATGCGTTCTACCAGGCCCACCCCGAAGAGGTGCCTGCCTGGTGGGGAGCGCGTGAGGTCGATGTGCCCATGGTCATTGCCTTCGGGCGCATGTTTCTCTATTCCTGGTCCATCGATGATGGCTTTGGTGACCTTCGCCGCGGCGGTATTGAACCGGGAATCAAAAAGACCCGGCGGGCCTCCAATCAGTTCGCCATCGCCCCAGCACGGAGTGCCAGTAATAAGGCCATTCTCTACGTCGATCCCCACCTCGCCTGGTTTGGCGCCTCCCGGTTCTGGGAAGTGCGGATCCACGCCGGCGATCTGGTGGGAAGCGGTTTTAACCTCGCCGGTACGCCCTATATCGGGCTGGGGCATAACGAACACCTCGCCTGGTCCATGACGACGGGTGCACCGGATACGGCCGATGTGTACGCCCTCACCCTGAACCCCGACAATCCCCTCCAATACAAGTACGACGAAGAATGGCGGGACATCAGCACCCGGGAAATCACCCTCCAGGTTGCCGATGGCGACGATGTGACCATGACCCTCTATGATTCCCACTATGGCCCCGTGGTGGCCATGGAAGGGGACAAGGCCTATGCCCTGAAAACTTCTTATGCCGATATCGTCAATGGCAATGAAGCGTGGTATGAACTGAACTTTGCCAAAGACTACACGGGAGCGGTCGCCGCCATGAAGACCCTCACCATGTTCCCGCAAAACGTCATGGTGGCCGATACCCAAGGCAACACCTATTATCAACGGAGTGGTCGGGTGCCTCATCGCCCGGAGGGTTACGACTGGGATCGCCCCGTCGATGGTTCGACCTCGGCCACCGAGTGGTTGGGTATTCATGACCCGGCTGACCATGTACAAATCTTAAATCCGGAACAGGGATACATGCAGTGCTGCAATATTCCGCCCGATGCCATGATGGCCAACAGCCCCCTGACCCCCGACAAATATCCGGCCTATCTCTACAGTGATTTGGGCTATGGCGCTCGTGGTGGCTGGACCAATCTTCGCGGTGCCCGTGCGGTGGAATTGTTGGAGAACGATGAGTCCGTCACGATTGAAGAGGCCCTGGACTATGCCTTGGATGTGAAGCCCTACGGCGTTGAAAACTGGTTGAAGATCCTGCGTGACGCCCATACGACCTATGGGGATCTTTTTGATGGCGATCGGGCCTATCAAGAAGGCATGGAAGATATCCTGGCGTGGAACGGTGAACTGCGACGCTATGCAACAGGTGCGCTCAAGTATCACTACTGGCGCAACCAGCTGGAAACAGACCATGGCAGCGACACCATGGAAGAGGTTCGCGAGCAGATTGACCAATACTATAAGGTCGTGACGGGCGCGGCCTATGAACCGGTCATGATTGGGGAGGAAGAGGCCACGGCAGCGCTCCAATCCTTCGCCCATGCCATGGCGGCCATGGAGGAAGATTTCCAAAGTCTGGATGTTACCTGGGGAGAATACTTTCGGGTGGGACGGGGCGACGCGTCCTGGCCGGTTGGCGGGGGCGGCGATGGCAATCTAGGCACGGTCACCTTGCGCAATGTGAAGTATCAGGGTGAAAAAAACCAGCTGCGCATGGGGCGTGCTGGACAGACTTCGACGCAGATTATTCACCTGACGACGCCGATTCAAAGCTGGACTGCCCCACCAATCGGGCAGAGCGATCGGCCTGATTCTCCCCACTACCATGATCAGGCCGAAAAGCTGTTCAGCAAGCGCATCATGAAGCCTACGTGGTGGTTGGCGGAAGATCTGGCCGACCATATCGCCTCTCGGACCGAATTGCCCTACGGTGCCACAAGCACCCCCGAGGCCGCAGTGCAATCTCGGCTCGACGCGTGGGCGAAGGCCCTGGAGGAACATCAGGTCGAGCAGTCCCTCGCATTCTACGCCGAAGATCTCGTCGGCGAGGAAGGGCGTGGAAAGGCCGATCTGGCACGCTTCCTGGAAACGGCGGTCACCAACGGTATGCTCGATGGACTGGAAATTACCATAGATCCGGCCAATATCGTAGTTTCTGGAGCTGGCGCTGGTGTGACGGACATTGACATCGAAGGCACCTTCGGCGGCATGACCATCTCCCTGGAATTGGAAGAGCGAGACGGCGTGTGGCTGATAACCAAGAGCAGTAGTGGCGCTTCTTATTAGACGCGCACAATTACCCGAATTACCTTTAAAATATCCTTAGAACGGAATACTCAGCATGCATGTACTCGAACAGTTTTCTCTCAAAGGCAAGACGGCTCTCATCACGGGGGGCGGAGGACTCTATGGACGTCAACTGGTCAGGGCACTAGCCGAAGCGGGGGCGACTACGTACGTGGCCGCCCGCAACGTGGTTGCCTTGGAAGCTCTTGCGGAGAAGTTTGCCGAAGAGGGACTTGTCATTCATCCCCGGCCCCTCGACTTGGGCGAGGAAGAGAGTATCCTGGCCCTCCGGGATGCCATCCAATCAGAGCAGGATTCACTCGACATCCTGGTGAACAACGCGGTCCTTCAACCCATGAGTCACTACAGCGATGGGAGCGAAAACTTTGAGCTGAGCATGAAGGTAAATGCCACGGGACTGTTTCTGATTACGCGCGCCTTTGGTGATTGGATGGCCGAAAAGGGGGGCGGCTCCATCATAAACATCGGGTCTATGAAGGGGATGGTCGGGCCCAATCATTTCAACTATCGCGGCACCGAAATGCACGCCTGGCACCCGGACTATTTCTTTCACAAAGGGGCCATGATCAATTACACCAAATTCCTCGCAAGTTACTATGGCTTACAAGGGGTGCGCTGCAACTGCATTTCCCCCGGTGGTTTTCAAACGGAAGATCATCCGGAAGCTTTCGTGCAGCAATACAGCGAGCGCACCTGCCTGGGCCGTATGGCGAACATGACGGACCTCATGGGCGCTCTCGTCTTTCTCGCAAGTGAGGCCTCCGCCTATCTTACCGGCACAAATATCCCGGTGGATGGGGGGTATACCGCGAAGTAGCCGACCGTCCGTCACTCTCTCGCAGCAATGGTAGAAAGGAGCTCGTGGAAGTATGTGGAAATTCATCGGAATAAGCAGCTTGGTTTTCGTGGGCATCCATGCGGTCCTCTGGTGGGGGTTGGGCGCGGTAGATAGCACGGTTGGGTTGAGCGATCAGAGTCCGGTCTATATTCTGGTGGTGATCGTACACGTGTTGGATTCGCCGACTCGCTGGCTGCTTAGTGCTACGGACCTTGCCAGTAACCAGGGGATTTTTTTCGTTTTCGCGAGCTTGCAGTGGGCGGTGATTGGGGGAGGCCTCGCTGCCTTGGCGGCCCGCCGTCGCTTCGGCGCCCTCAAACAACACCATCCAATTCCCTGAGCCCAACGTATCCTGCGCCCCCCTGGATAGCACATGCTTTCCGGGGGGGTATTGAGTTCAATGTAGTTGGTGGGGGCCAGGAGACTTGTACCCGTCGTGATGGGTGCATAGAATGACGATACGTTTCTTGTTGATGGTCCCTCCCCCTAGAAAGATGCGCCAATGTTTCCAAGTTTCCTCGCCTGTGCGTTGTGTGTCGCTGAGATCGTATTGGCTCAGCCTTCCAGCAATAATGACGTCATTCAAACGATGTATCGCCAGGGGGTGCCTCACACCAGTCGTCAGGGCGAAGTGCGCCTGACCTACGACCCGAATGCCTCCTTCTTCCCCATAGGGATCTGGGGAGCTCAAGTTCCCGGCAAGCAATGGGATTCCGAGGCGTACTGGACCCTCCTCAAGGAAGCCGGATTCAACACGGTATGGCCCTGGTTCTCCGCCCTTGCGCAAGCCCTTGACGCGGCGGAAGAACACGATATGCAATTGGTGTACATGGGAGCGGTAAAGCCAGAGGAGCGCGTGCTGTTGGGCAGTAGCACACACCTGTTGGGCAATGTATGGCATGACGAACCCATCGGCAAGCTGGGGAGTGTAGATATGGACGCCCTTTTTGCGGAATTCAACACCTACCGATCGGAAATCCACGCGGTTGCACCGGAACTTCCCGTTTTCATCAATGACGCTCCGTGGATCATGGCACCTGCAACAGACTGGTGGCTGAAGTGGAACGCCGCTGCCAGGGTGGCCTGCCATGACAATTATCCCATCATGAATAAGAAACACCGCGCACGCTCCATTGGCGCCGAACCCAATGGGATTCCCCAGTCCGTCTCCCTCGGCGTGGCCAACGGAGAGGAAAAACGGCCCCAGTGGCTCATTGTCGGTGCCTTCGAGCAGCCCGGCGAGTACGACCAGTCCTTTGCCTTCCGATTTCCGACCCCGCAGCAACTTCGGGCACAGGTTTACGCCGGCATCATCCACGGCGCCACCGGCATTATCTACTTTACGTGGGATACCTATATCCCACGGGATGGGCGCGTCATCGGAATGGCCCCCAACCCGAAAATTTCCTACACCCCCGTTCCCCAGCAAGAGGGATATACCAAGCCCTTCCCGGCTACGCCCATGCAATTGGCCCAGTCTCGCGCGCTATGGGAAGCGACCACCCAGATTAATGCAGAGCTCGAGGCCCTCGTTCCCGTCCTTCTTGCGCCGACAGCCGCCGAATCCCTGGGGCTTGCCCTGGCGGTAGAGGGGGAGGGGGTGACAGAGAATCCGATTCGTGTATTGGCTAAGCCGCGTGGCCAGCAGGGCTACACCTTGCTTACGGTCAACCTGGACGATGCCATGCTGCGGGGGACCTTTGAATTCAACCGTCCCATTGCTGAGGTGAATACCCGCTTCGAAAACCAAATGCCCCTGGAGCTTCCCGACGGGGCCCGGGAATTCTCCCTGAGTTATGAGCCCTTTGCAGTCCATGTGATAGAGCTGACCTTTGACGCACCCTGAGGTCGTCGACCGGTATCACCAAGCCGACGCTGTCGGGACGGCGGAGATAGTCGTCGCCACTGTTCATGGTCACCACGGTGGACGTCTCGGTGAGCCCGTACCCGTTGCGCACCAGGGCAGATCCCAACCGTGCTCGTGTACGGCCAACCAGTTCCGGGGCCGCTGCGGCGCCTCCCGAGGTGACCCCGCGCAGACTCGAGAGGTCGGCGCTCCCGGCGTCCGGGTGATCGACCAGTTGGCGC
>JAUIMA010000438.1 GCA_030432675.1 Candidatus Hydrogenedentota bacterium
CGCTCTGGTCAATGCAACCTACGCACCGCCTCCCCCCGGCATGGTGCTGGTTCCAGCGGGCACGTTTAAGCGGGGCAACGCAGCTCCCGATGCCCCACCCGACGAAAGGCCCCTGCGCGACGCCTTTCTACCGGCATTCTATATTGACACGTACGAGGTAACGCAGGAAGACTACAAGGCCTACGACCCCTCCCACATCGTTCCCGCTGGTAAAGAGCGCTACCCCATGACCGGCCTTTCCCTCAACGAGGCGCGGGCCTATGCGGCCGCGATCGGAAAACGTCTCCCCACGGCCGCCGAGTGGGAAAAGGCTGCCCGTGGAACGGACGGGCGCGCCTATCCCTGGGGCGACACCTACCACGCTGAATTCGCCAACCTCGGTGGGAAGCCAGGTCTGGTGGCAGTGGGTTCCTTTCCACAAGGAAAGAGTCCCTTTGGTGCCTTAGATATGACCGGTAACGCCTGGGAATGGGTGGACACTCCCTACGTTCAACGACGTTGGTTTGATTCGGAACGCTATGAGAGCGAAGTCATCAAGGGCGGGGCTTTTTCCTACGCGCCATTCCAGGGTCGGGCCAGCTACAATGGCTTCGAGGGCATCGGGGGCACGTGCAATGATGTGGGCTTTCGCTGTGCGCAAGATGCCGAGCCCATCCTTCCCAAATTGATATAACCACAGGCATTCGCCTTTCTGCAGGCGAATTTCATTGAGCAAAGCGGCTATATTTGGTACGCTAGGGTAAAGGTTATACGGATGGACTCTGGTTTCTTGTGAAGTATTAACCTGCGGGAGTTGCTATTCCATGACGACATCTGGCGATTCCACCCTGTGGCGAGCGCAGACCGCCGCGACCCGCCCACTGCGCAGCTGCGGCACCGCGATGCTCCTGCTGCTGCTATGCACGCTACCCCATGCACGAGCGCTGGCTGAAGACACGGTCATCGAGGTCGGCGCGCTCTACTGGTCGATGAATATCCCCGGACAGGTAATCATGCGAAAAGGGCTGGAGGCCGAGTTGGCCCGAATCAATGAACAGGCCACTACCACGGGGGCACCCAAACTCCATCTCATATCCCATGTTGCAGGTGATGACGAGGCAGGTATCGAGCGGCAAATCGCACAGATGAACGCATTGGTAGAGGCAGATGTGGACATCATCATCGTGCAACCTACGGACAATGCCGCCTTGGCAGCACCTTTGAGAAGAGCCAATGAGCGTGGCATCCCGGTCATCGCCTATGACCAATACATCAGTGGCGGGAAACTGACGGCCTATATCACGTCTGACAATTATCAGGCCGGATATCTGGACGGAGAATACATCGCTCATCTCTTCGACGACACCAAGACCGTCAAACTGATTCTCGTGGAATACCCCCATGTCTCTTCCACGGTTGAGCGGGTAAACGGATTCTTGGATGCCTTGGGCGAGCGAAAGCAACCCTATACGATTTTACGCACCTACAATGCCGTCGAGCCCATTGCGGGCGCGCGTGCTGGAAAAGCGATTTTGGAACATTTCCCCGAAAGAAATTCGGTAGACGTGGTATTCACCGTCAATGACGGAGGAGGCCTCGCCGTGGTAGATGAGTTGGCAGCCGCCGGTCGGCATGAGATCGCCGTTGCAAGTATTGACGGGGATCCCGCGTCAATCAAGAATATTGAAGAGGGACGCCTAACGCGCATTGACTCGGCCCAATTTTGCGGGGCTCTGGGCGCCGAAGCCATGAAAACCGCATACCGTGTATTGCAAGGGAATACGGTCCCATCCCACACACTGATGCCTGTTTTCCCCATCACGAAGGAGACACGCGATCGTTATACCGGGTGGTTGGGCGCCATCCCAGAATCATTCGAGAAGCCTTGGCCCAGCAAGACGACCACGTGGAGCGGCACACCCAAGGCAGCATCCGCCCGTGAATAATACCCACAATGCTCCTGATGAATTCTCGGGCAATGCCTCGGCGGCAGCCCTATCTCGCTTCGACAAGCGCCTTGCTGCGGGATTTGGTGCCCTCGTGCTTCTTTTAATGACGGTCGTATCTCTCGTCGCGACTTTTTCCAATAGAAAAATCGCCCAAACCCATGAGGAAATACTCTCCTCCGCGCTAACTGGAATCCTTGCGGAATCCATCAATCGTTCGAGCTTTTCCGGACGCTATCACACGCGACGACTGTTGGAAGAAATCACCAATCTCCACCCCCAATTGAGCTACGTCTATGTGGCAGACAGCGATTATAATATCATTGCCCACAGCGACCCTGAATTAAACGATCACCCCCTATCCGAGCGATTGAGACCAGTTCTGGAAGGCGTCTTGAATGATAAGATGCCTCGCTTTTCTCGACGAGATGCTGACGCTGGAACGGTCCAGGAAATCGTTTTACCCTATCACTCTGGCTACGAAAGAAACATTACGGGAATAATCGTTGCCGGCGTCTCTTTGCGTGACATTCAGGCCCAGTCGACCACGTTTTGGATTCGTCTGGTTCTCCTTATCGCCCTATTAACGGCCCTTTCTCTTGTGGCCACGCTTGGGCTCAGCCGCCATCTGGCCAATCCAGTACGCCAGATGGCCTATACCCTTCAGGGCATCCTCCTTCACGCGCCGGTCTACATAGGCCTGTTTCGAAACCAACAACGAGTTGAACAAGCCAGTGCTTCGAGCTATCCGCTATTAGAGCCAAACAGCGTTGCCAAGACCTGGCCCTTTTATGTCGGAGATGTTGACTCGCAAGAGACGGCCCGGTTACCTCACATAGAAGAAGTACCGTTCTGCCAAGATGGGGAAGAGCGAACCGCCGCGGTCACGACATTTTCCGTTGAGCCAAACGCAACCACTGAGGCCCCCCTTCTCTGCTCCATCGCCATGGACATAACGGAGCAACGACGTGCGGAGGCCGCATTGCGCGAACACCGGGATCAGCTCGAGACGACTGTCCGCGAGCGGACCCAGGAGCTTGAAGAAGCATACACATTGCTACGACAACGGGAGAGCGAGATTACTACTCTCAGCAACCTACGTGGCGCGCTCTTGAGCGGGGGTAGCTTTGAGGCCCAGTGCCAAGCAATCACCGACACTACCAACGAATTGTTGGGAACGCCTGTCGCGCTTACATGGTCCGTTCCGGATATCACCGAGACCGATACAGGCGCTCCCCTCACCGCTGGCGCTCTTCAGCTGGTGGCCCAGACATCAAGACTTTCCCTGGAAAATGACGGCCCCCTCACAATCTCCCCCCTGACTACCCTACTCGCGGGCAAAGAAAGGAGCATCGTCACGGAGGTATCCGACGAACCTTGGGCCATGGAACGGAATCTCTCCGCCCTTTCCATATCACGACTGACCAACGCGGATGGCGCGCTGGTGGGAGTTTTTGCCGTCTACGCGTGCCAGCCGTTCACCCCACGCCATCTCGCAATCCTCGAAGATCTTAAAACGACCACGACTTACATAATTCAAGCCAATCGGGCACAACAGGAAGTACGACAGGCGAATGAGAGCCTCGTGAAGCAAGAGCGACTCGCCACGCTGGGTGAACTTACCGCCACGGTGAGTCATGAACTCCGCAATCCCCTCGGCATTATCGCCGCGTCCTTCTTCTCCATTGAACGCCAGCTCTCCGACACAGAAGACCCGAGGGTCAAGCGAATGTTGGAGCGCGGCAGTCGGGGGATTCAACGATGTGATCGCATCATCGAAGAGCTCTTATCATTTACCCGTTCTTCTACCTTATCGACCGAAGTCACTACCATGGACGTATGGCTTCAAGAAGAGTTGGCGACGTACTCGTTTGATAGGGATATTTCAGTAACAACAACGTTGCAGCCGGATATTCAGATAGCCATCGACCGCCAGGCCCTTTACCAATGTCTGGTCAATCTACTCAACAACGCCTGTGATGCCCTCAGGGAAGTCGACGCGGTCGAGAAACAACTTCGGATCGAGCTACGACGCGTGGAGAACGCTATTGAACTCAGCATCCATGACAATGGACCGGGCATCGAGTCGGCCGTGAAGAAACAGCTTTTTGAACCCCTCTTTAGCACCAAGGGCTTTGGTACGGGCTTGGGCCTTGCCTTGGTTCAGAAACTGATTACGCTTCACGGTGGTCGCATTGAAATTCAGAGCGAGGCCGGACAGGGAACAACCGCTACACTCATCATTCCTGCTCCGGAGGAACGGGCGTAATGCATTCCAAGTATTGCAATCTACCGGCCAACCACTATTTGGGTGTGTAGTCAGGGCACTTCACGGCGTTGGGACGTTGCGGACGCGTACACGCCGATCCATAGTCCAATTGGCAATTGTCACACAGAAATTCTGTCGGGCATCGAAAACGAAGCCACCAGGCGCGGAGTCGTGCGCCAATACTGGGTTGTGTACTCATAGTCCTTTTCCGTATTTTTTTCGATAGACTGTCGGGGTAACCCCTTCGATCTTCTTAAAAAGTTTAGCAAAATTACTCTGGTCAGCAATCCCGACCCGTTGCGCCACTTCTGTGTTGTTGAGCCGGGTGCGACGAAAAAGCTGCTTCGCCCGCTCAACCCGAATGCGCGCAACATACTCGGAGTAGCTCATCCCGAATTTTCTGCGTAGTCGATGACTGATGTTGGTAGGAGACTCGCCCAGCTTCTCGGCGACGGCCTCCAAGGTAATCCCCTCGACCAATCCCCCATTGACCAAGGCGTACAGCTCTGGATAATGGGGCAAGCCTTCATTGCGCTTTTCCCGGACCGACTTCTTTCGGAGAAAAGAAAATACGCCTATCGCCGCCTCGAGCAGGTCACGGTCCGCATCAAGCTGCTGGGCCTTCCCGGAAAACGTGCCAAAGTTCGTCCAACCCGATTCCATGGGCAGACCGCTGCGGGCCAGGGCTTCCAGGGTTGCCGCAGTCAGCGCCAGAATCCGCGCCCGTCGCACCGCGATACGACGTCCCCCGTCCTGCTCCAGCTCTTCGAGTTGCCCCTGAAACAACGAACGGGCTTGGGCAGGATTATCGGCACCCAAGGCAGCAGCCGCTTCTCGGGCCACCGTGAGAACCCGATCAGAGACTTCCGAAGAACGGCGAGAGAGAGTGGTCGTCGCCCCTTCTTGCGGTACTTCTTCCGTGCCTTCGTCTTCTTCCACAGCGGCCTGCTGCCCTGCCCACTGGGCACCCATTGCCTCTTGAAGCCACGCCGCGATGGCGGGCACCGAAGCCGCCGGGGCCCGATGGATATCTTCCAGCGTGAACGGAAGTTCCGTTACCGATTCCCCCGAAAGGGCCCCAAAACCCGCCTCTACATCTTCCTCCAGAGAGCGCTGCTCCTCCATGGGGCAAAATGGGCCCAGGGTCACCACATACCCTTCATCCTCAAAGGGGGCCATCGCAACACAGGCGAATCCCAGGTGGCACAAGTACGAGATAGGACGTTGCTG
>JAUIMA010000439.1 GCA_030432675.1 Candidatus Hydrogenedentota bacterium
ACCTTACGGACTGGATTTCCTTCCTTTCCATCTACACAGGATTCTTTTCGGTAGGCGTTTGTGCCTATATTGCAGCCGTATTTCTCTTTCGGGACGCCTGTCGCGAGGGGAACGCAGCGTGGATGGCCACCTGGCGCCGCCGGGCGTTTCGCATGGGCGTCACCGTGGGCCTCTTTGCGGCGGCCGGGTTGGTGGTCGTCGCCATGGATGCGCCCCTGCTCTGGGAGGAACTCACGGGAAGGGCCCTCATCCTGGTCCTCCTGTCCATGGCCGCAGGCTTGGGCTCCCTCTATGCGCTTTATCGCGGCTGGTCTACCCTGGCCCCCGTGGGGGCGTCGGTAACGGTAGGCGCGGTAATCGGCGGTTGGGCCCTGGGGCAATACCCCGCCCTGGTACCACCCTCCATTTCCATCCAGGCAGCGGCGGGTCCGGATGCCGTTCTGTGGCTCTTTATCATCACGGCCGCACTGGGTTCCATCATTCTGGTGCCTTCCCTGTTGCTCCTTTTCTGGGTCTTCAAGGGACAAAGTGAGGTCTCCCGGAAGACCTGAGTACACGGGCACACCGCCATCGAGACAGACAGCGCATCGACCCCTTGCAAGGGCGGGAAAGCCGATTTTCCCGCCCTTTTCACGAATTCTCTTTATTCCACTATCTCCACTCCAGTACACTCACGTTGATGAAACAGGGCGCTGGAGCAGCGCTTTTTTGGGTTTACGGGCTGAATGCACCCCCGGGTGCACGTGGAGAACTCTATGAAGAAGACCGTCATCGGGTGGTCGGAGTATGTGTCATTCCCGGATTGGCACGTGAATGCGATGAAAGCAAAAGTCGACACCGGTGCGCGGACCAGCGCGCTCCATGTCGAAGACCTCGAAACCCTGGATAACGGGGAAGTGGAATTCTATGTGGTGCTCAAAGTTACGGGCCCCCGTCGTCGTAAGAAAGTGCGGGCGAAAGTCGTTAAATGGGCCAAGGTCCGCTCCAGCACCGGCGACTACAAGAAACGCTGTTTCGTCAAGACCCGGGTCCAGGTCGGACCCGTTTTAAAAGAAATCGAAATCTCGCTGGTCTGTCGCGAGAAGATGGTATATCGCATGTTGTTGGGGCGGAAGGCCTTGGAACGGGATTTTGTGGTAGACGTCAGTCGTCGCCATGAGCTCGGTAAGCCAGACGCTCATCTGAAAGGTAGTTAGCCGTTGAAAATCGCCATTTTGAGCCGCAGTAAACGTGGGTATAGCGTCCGCCGATTGAAAGAAGCGGCCGCAGCCCGTGGACATGAAATCAAGCGGCTCGATACCCTCCGGTTCTCCATGACCCTGGAGCGGGACACGCCGGAGCTCTATTTCCGCGGCCGTCGTCTTTCTCACTATGATGCCGTGATTCCCCGAATCGGACAATCCATTACCCATTACGGCCTGGCCGTTTTGCGTCAATTCGAGCAGGTGGGCATTTATGCTGCCAATGACTCGGTCGCTATTGCGACTTCCCGTGACAAATTACGGGCCATGCAAATCCTCAGTCGCCATGATATTGGTATGCCGCCAACGGCCTTTGTGCGTTCCGAGAACGACGTATTGCCCGCCATCGAGCGCGTGGGTGGCGTTCCGGTGATTATCAAACTGCTGGAAGGCACCCAGGGCGTGGGGGTCATCCTCGCGGAATCCACGAAGGTGGCCGAGGCCATTATTCAGACCCTGCACAGCGCCCAGCAAAACGTGCTCATTCAGAAATTTGTTAAGGAAAGCAAAGGTTCGGATGTGCGGGCCGTGGTGGTGGGGGACAAGGTAGTCGCCGCCATGCGGCGCCAGGCCCAGCCCGGCGAATACCGCAGTAACGTGCATCGGGGTGGCACGACCCAGAGTGTCATTCTGGATCCGGCTTACGAAGAGACCGCGATACGGGCAGCCCAGATTCTTGGTCTGCGGATGGCGGGCGTCGATATGCTCGAGTCGTCGGAGGGCCCCCAGGTCATGGAGGTCAACTCGTCGCCCGGTCTGGAAGGCATAGAGACGGCCACCGGAGTGGACATTGCCGGTGCCATAATCGCCGACCTCGAAAACCACGTGCTATTTCCACAGGTCGACCTGAAACAGCGGATACGACTGGCCGCCGGCTATGGTGTGGTCGAATTCCCGCTCCATGACATGCCCGCCCTGGAAGGCAAGGCCCTGTCCAACACGCCACTCTCCGAGAAAAACATCCGTGTCATCAGCATCCGACGGCACAAAAAAATAATACCCAACCCTGGTGGGGCAGAGGTCGTAGAAACGGGCGATACGCTCCTGTGTTTCGGCGAGCTGCGAGAACTCCGGGCCATCGTTCCGGAGCATGTGGCCAAACGACAGAAGTTGCGGAAGCCCAAGATAAAACCTGTTCCACAAGATGCTCAACCCTTTGAGGAATCGACGGATGGAAAAGAAAAAACGTAAGCCCTTCATAATCGATGGACAGCGGGTCGCCCCGGGCGAGTCAAAGACCCTTTCGTTAAAGTTCAGCGAATCTTATCTGGGCTCGGCCGTTACCGTACCGATCCACGTACACCGCGCACGAAAAGCGGGGCCCCGTATTCTACTGACGGGCTGCGTCCATGGCGATGAGCTGAACGGCATGGGAATTATTCGAGAGTTGCTCTACGACCAGCCCCCGAAACTTACCTGTGGTACGTTGGTCTGTGTCCCGGTGGTCAATGTCTACGGCCTGGAACACCACATGCGCTATTTGCCCGACCGTCGGGACTTGAACCGCGATTTCCCCGGCTCCCCGACAGGGAGCCTGTCCAGCCGCCTGGCCCACGTGATCTTCGACAAAGTGGTGCGTCAGTGCGACATGCTCATCGACTTTCACAGTGCAGCCGTGCGTCGCACCAACTACCCCAACGTGCGGGCCGATCTCAGTCAGCCCGAAACCCGCGCGCTGGCCCGCGCCTTCGGGTGTGAGCTCATCGTCAATGGTAAAGGCCCGGTGGGTTCCTTACGTCGGGCTACGTTGAATGCCGGCATCCCCTCGATCATCCTCGAAGCGGGTGAGGTATGGAAAATCGAGCCTGGCGTCGTAAACGTGGGGGTCCGGGGCGTCATGAACGTCCTGAAGAGCCTCAATATGGTCCGTGGCACCATCACGCCTCCGCGCTACCAGACGCGTATCAGTCGCACGACGTGGGTGCGAGCGGAGCGGGGCGGCACCTTGAGCTTTAACATCAACCCGGGAGACCTGGTGGAAAAAGGGCAATTACTCGCCACCAATTACAATATCTTCGGCGATGAACGCAATCAGATTGCCGCTCCTGTGGACGGAATTATTCTTGGTATGACCACCATGCCCGTCGTAAAACCCGGAGACGCCGTATTCCACATTGCCCACCTGTCCCGAAGCACCCTCTACCGTATCCGGAAGAAAACGGAGGCCGGCTCCAATCAAGACCTCTATCGCAGAGTTCAAACAGACCTGGCCACGAATGTGCACCAGCTCTAGGCGTCTGAACACTAGAAACCCATGGACTGAAAAGTAGCGCGGGGAGACTTGTGTCGCAGAACGGATAAGGGCGTCTCATTGATTTTATGGGCTGCCTCCGTCGGCTCCATCTCTTCCTCCACAAGGTAGTATTCTACCAGCTCGCCCATATCGCGTAATGCCGCCGAAGATTGGGGATTAAGCGGGCGGGAGAAGAGGGTTTCCTCCTGCTCGTTGTCAACAAGCCTGCGATAAAAAAAGACCAGGCCGTCAGACTCCATATAGCTGCGCACATGGGCAAATACCCGGGCCTCCAATACGTTGGGCGCGACGACCCCTTCCATGGGGGCGATGGCGGCATAGAGCGAGCGTGTGTTGGCCGCCAATACGAATTGCTTCCGGTTGGCGCGCACCAGGTGCAACGACCAGTCCGCGAACGCATTCGCGTTCAGGGGATGAAGCATTTCCGGCCGGACCTTGAGCTTTCGGGCCAACGTATCGGTTAGACGAAGTATCATGGAGGCTTACTGTAGCGTATGCCGCCGTGTGGATTCGAGTCTGCCTCGACAAGCACCTTAGAATGACCTGTTCACCGATATTTCGTTGACAAGACCCATCCTGTGTTCCTATGCTGGCAGTTCGTCCGTTCAGGCTCTAACCGGCCTTGGGTCCACCTTGTCAAACGTTCATAGTCTGGGAAATCACTTCATGCGTCACTACGGTCTCCTGCTTTTCGTCGCCGCCTTTCTTATTCTCGCACCCCACGTCGGCGCGCGAGATGTGCAATGGACCTTTAAGCCGCCTCTGGGCCTGGTCGATTCCTCCCCGGCGTTAGCCGACCTCGATGGAGACGGAATTGATGAGCTCATCATGACCACGACCGCGGGTAGTACCCTCGCTGTGGACCAGCAAGGACGCCAGATTTGGATGCAAGGAGTCCAGATTCCCATCAGTACGGCGCCCACCGTGGTAAATCTGTTGGAGGATGAGACCCCCGAAGTTCTCGTGGTCAATCAAACCGGTACCGTCTTTTGTCTTGCCGGAAAAACAGGGGACCCCATCTGGAAATATAATCTACCCGGAAAAATCGAGTGGGGGATGACCGCCCTCGTTGCCTATGATCTCGATGGCGATGAGGATTTGGAAATCATCGCCACCGATGATCAGGGCAACGTCCTCTGCCTGTCCCACGATGGCGAGAAAGTGTGGCAATATACGGGGGACCATGGCTATGCGCGTTGTCCCGCAGTCGGATTCGTCGGCGATTCAGCCGAGCCGGTCATTCTCATCGCGGGCGCTAAGGTGCCCTTGCTGTGCCTCAGTGCAGAGGGCAAGGAACACTGGCGTTTTCCAGAAAGTGGCTCCGGGGCCAGTCCTGTCATTGCGGATCTCGACGGTGACGGAAAAAACGAGATCGTGGGCGGACACGACAACGCCGTAATGGGCGTCCAGGCGAATGGAAAGCTCCTCTGGAAACATGCGCTCCCCAAGCAAATCGACAGCGCCCTTGCCGTGGCGGATGGGGACGAAAATGGTGTGGCGGACATCTATGCGATAGATTTGTCGGGCACCTTGGTCGTGCTCGACCCCAAGGGCAAGAAGCAGTGGGGGGCCAATGTTCGGGAACGGGTGCGACGCTCTCCGGCTATCGCCGATATCGATGGGGATGATGCGCTCGAAGTCATCGTGGCGGGGTATAGCGGAGAAATGTATATCTTCAGCGGAGACGGCGAGCTGAAAGAAAGTATCGCCATGCCCAACACCACCAATGCCGCGCCCACCGTGGTAGACCTTCAGGGAGACGGCACCCCTTCCGTACTCTATGTCACCGGGACAGGCGCTATTACCGCCTACCGCTGGCCGGAAGCCAAACCGGATGCGAAGGTGCAGTGGGCAGAATACCGATTCAACAGTGCCCGCACTGGCGCTTTCGTGTCGGCTACCGCCCAATCCCCCGT
>JAUIMA010000440.1 GCA_030432675.1 Candidatus Hydrogenedentota bacterium
CATGGCCACCAGCGGGGTATTGTTCAGGAAGGCGCTCAAGGCGGACACGAGGGGCAGCAGACGAATCTGGGCCCCACGAACCGTGCCGGGGTGGCCGAGCAGGGGGGTGGTCAGGCGATCCAGGGCTCCCGTGTAGACCATCCCCGAGACCACCACAAAGAGCAGGGCCACGGTGACGAGTCCCGAGTTTCCGAAACCGGACACGGCTTCCTGCGCGGTCGGAAGCGCGTCTGTGCCCGTGAGGGATTGGGCCGTCATGAGGACGCCTAAAGCAGCGAAAAGTATATAGGTCGGCGTCGACGTGTTTCGGATGAGGGCCACCAGTACGCCCAAAACGACCAGTAGGGTTAATATAACTTCCCACCCCATGATCAGCGCCCTCTGCGGGTGTGAGAGCCCGACGTTGTGATATCCGTGTTTTTCGTGCGCCAAAGGGAGCGTGCCATGGGATGCAGGCCTTTACAGGGCTTAATCGGAGGGCCGATAAGCGTTTTGGGTAGATACGTATTTAGTTTGACCCGTCGGGGGCATAGCCGTCGGCCAAATCGGCCAGGGATTGCCCTTCCAGAACTGCCGCCATTTCATCTCGGACCTGGCGCATGAAGGGGCGGATATAGCATTGCTCCATATCCTCGCAGCCCTCACAACAAATGGGATTGCGGCTTCGGGCGCAGGTGGTGGGGGCGAAGGCACCGTCGAGTGTCCGCACCACCTCTGCCAGGGAGATATCACGGGGAGGACGGGCCAGCCGAAATCCACCCGCGGGACCGCGCCGACTCACCAGCAGGCCCTGTTTTCGCAAGAGGGTCAGGATGCTCTCGAGAAACTTCGCGGGCGTGTGTTCCGATGCCACGATTTCTTCCACCGAGACATAGTCCTCCGCGCCATACCGGTCCGCCAGTACCGCCATTGCTTTGAGTCCATATCGTGCCTTGGAAGAGAACATAGATAGATTTCCTAGCGGAATTGTAGGGATTAATCAGTGCGAAGTCAAGCGCCTCGTTTCGTGAGGTCTTTCATTGACCGCGCAGAGGAGATTCTGTTCCAATGCCTTACTCTATTGCTTATTCAATCCAACCACCCATGGCGCTTTCCGAGGTGCCCAGGGTCATCGGAGTCTCGCTATGAAATGGCTGCCCCTGCTTCCGTGTGTAATTGTCTGCGCCATGCTGCCCGCGCAAGAGCGTGTTCGGCACTTGCCCGCCGACGAGTACCTAAGCCGTATGACGGCGGGGTGGATCGGACAGATGGCGGGCGTGGGGTGGGGGGCACCGACGGAGTTTCGTTTTAACGGACGGATGGTACCGGAAGAGGAAATGCCCGTCTGGGAGCCTGCCCTTATCAACCAGTTCTGGCAGGATGATCTCTATGTGGAGATGACCTTTCTCAAGTCCCTCGAAGACTACGGCTGGGATGTGTCGTTAAAGCAGGCGGGTATCGATTTCGCCCGGAGTGGTTATCCCCTTTGGCACGCCAACGCCACGGGCCGTGAAAACCTCCGCAAAGGCATCGCGCCGCCGGATTCGGGCCATCCCCAGTTTAATAACCACGCCGACGATATTGACTATCAGATCGAGGCGGACTTTTCGGGGCTCATCGCGCCCGGCCTGCCCAACGTGCCCATCACCCTCGGTGAGACCTTCGGGCGCGTCATGAACTACGGTGACGGCATCTACGGTGGCCAGTTTGTGGGTGGCATGTACGCGGCGGCCTTCTTCGAATCGAATCCCGAAAAAATTGTCCGCGCGGGCCTGGAATGTATCCCCGCCAAGAGCCAATACGCCGAATGTATCCGCGACGTACTCACGTGGTGGAAGGCCAACCCCGACAACTGGGAAACGACGTGGCAACGCATCGAGGCGAAGTACAACGAGAACCTCGATTACCGCAAGGCATCCTGCGGGGGTGCGAAGAAGACTTTCAACATCGACGCGAAGATAAACGGGGCCTACATTGTCATGGGCCTCCTGTATGGCGCGGGCGACCCCGACAAGACCATCATTATCGCCACGCGATGCGGGCAGGATTCGGACTGTAACCCTTCCAGCGCGGCGGGCATCCTCTTCACGGCCCTGGGTCTGGAGAACATTCCCCCAAAATACACATCGGCGTTGACCCGGGATACCGTTTTCTCCCACACCGAATACTCCTTTGACGGACTCCTGGCCATCTCCGAATCCCTGGCCCGTGATGCCATCGTGCGGGCGGGTGGGAAAATCGTCCAGGACGGTGGTAGAGAGACATTCCTGATTCCCCACCAACAGGCCACACCCTCGCCCCTGGAGCAAAGCTGGAAGCCCGGCCCCATCGCAAACAGTCGCTTCACCGATATCGAGATGGCAGAGAAAATACGCCCCGACGAACTCACCGATGGCCGTCCCGACATGAAGGTCAGCATCGCCGAATTTGCGCCTGGCTGGCACATCGAGCACTGTGGCCTGGAGATGGACCCCGGCATCCGTGCTACCTATCGCGGCCGACAGCGGGTCCTCCTGACCCATCCCGACGACGGTGAAACACCCGCCGTGCTCTGGCGCGAAGTGGCCGTCCCGACCGGGAGCGCGGCGGCATTGCACCTCACCGTAAGCCACCACGACGGCGGCGACTGGCAGTTGATGGTGAAAATCGATGGGGAAGAAGTGCTCAACACTCCGGTGGGCAAGGACACCGTCGTCGACGGCTGGCAGACCGAGAAAATCGACCTCGCGCCTTATGCCGGGAAGATCGTGCGGGTAGAGCTCTTCAACCAGCCCACCGGCTGGTTCTGCGAAGCGGCCTATTGGGGGGAGATCACGTTGGCGGGGTTGTAGGGGATTGACTGGTTCCCCCCGAAGACAGAGGTCCGTTCCTTTACCTCCGGCCCCCTATCAGTCGCTGGGGTTCAGCCAGGGGCAGCTCTCGAGAAATTCTACGTCCTCGGGCTTCAGGCGACTCAGGGTTAGCTCACAGGCCAGGTGTTGGAGCCATTTGCCCTCTTTTCGACGGTCCAGGAAGGCGTAGTAGTCCCCGTTGGTGATGACCACGATGGGTGCGTCTTTTTCCTGGGCGTAGGCATACGCCTGTCGGCGGACGTTGGTCTGACGATAGGAGAGGTTGGGGTCGCCCTTGATGATGGTTACCATGGACTGGGTGCCCTCTCGCTCGCTGGTGATATCGATGCCACCGAAACGGTAACGAATCTCGTTGGCATTGTTGAATCCCAGGGCCTCATAGAATTGGCCTGCCAGCCGGGTGTGATCTCGGATTTTCCGTTCATGAGGGAGAAAGGGTTTCTGCACCGCTTCAATGACGGAGGCGAGGCGCTCCGGACATTCGCCGGGGGAATCTTCCCGGAGTGTTCGGGTTGCGCGCGGTGCCATGACGGGCGCCTCATCGTTCGGCGCTTCCTCCAAGGGGGGGACGGGATTCGGGGATTGCACTGCATCGAGAAAGGCGTCCAGATTTCCAAACTGGTCGTGAATCCCGCGCAATTTATCCTCGGCCACCCGCTTCAGACTGAAGAGCCGCCCCTCGGGTACATAACCCATGGCGGCAAACAATTTTTCCTTGTTGATCCGGACGCGCTCAATGGTGCGAAAGAAAAGGACGAAGTGCCAGAGTTCCCCATCGGGCCAGACTTCACGGCCGAAATCGCGGGAGGGGCGTTTGCAGACCAGTTGGGCGCGGTACTCAAAGGTCGCAGCGGGCGGGGTGTCGTTGCGACGAAACAAGACTATATCGCCCTCTTCCATTTTCTCGTAGAGGGTCGGCACACTTCGTTCGTCTTTTCGGCTGATGGCCCAACAGAAGACCCCCTCCGGGCTGCCCAAACGCGCGCACAATTCCTCGTGGTATTTCGGCCCGAAATGTTCTTTGACCAATTCCAGGGGCACAGGCTTCTCAATGGAGGCGGCCAGATCATCCATCGTCGCCGGGCATAAGTAAAGGGCTTGCATTGCGCTTGTCTCCTACGATTGCGAACAGTTTCGCCCGTGTGGTCCCGCCCAACCCAACCTGAACGGTCCATGTCGCGGGCACGGGTTCATTTCGCTTCCCGGGCGTGGGGCGTCAGGGCATACGCTTGCCGTGTACAGATTCACGGCGACGTGCCAACCGCGGGTGGGGGGCGGTCCTAAGACAAAAAATCCTCTTCCGCAGGGCAGAAGAGGATTTGGGGGAAACCATAAAAATGGTCGGGGTGAGAGGATTCGAACCTCCGATCTCTCGCCCCCCAGGCGAGCGCCTTAAGCCGGACTAGGCCACACCCCGACCGAAATTGGTCAGTTATTCCTCGGGATCAAGTAGGGTCAACAGGGACCGTACTTCACTTTCGATGCGGTCAACGAGGTCTATCGCTTCCCGTCGTGTTCGGGGTCTGCCTTCGCCGTGAAGCTCTTGTGCGATGCGAATCTTGACGCCGTCGAGGCCCATTTTTTCATGGCGCACGAGGTGCTTGATTCGGCGAACAATCTCCACATCTTTTTCAAGATAGTAGCGTCGGTTTGCCCGATCCCGTCTGGGTTTCAACTGTGGTATTTTCTCTTCCCACTGCCGTAGCAGGTGGACAGCGACACCCGTCATTTCACTGACTTCGCTAATGCGAAGGCGTCGCTCCGAAGAAGGCGTAATCATATAAAAATCCTGTGTATGAAATCAAGCATACGAACCGAAATTTTATTGATTATACCGCTTTTTTTTCTCATCAATCAGTCCAGGGGCTTTCCATCCTGGGTCCATACCGTGAGGTTGGTCAGATCCCGGTCTTTCTTGGCCGGAATTATCAGGGCTGCGATAAACCCGACGAAGAACATGATGACGTGCCCGATGATTCCGGTGTAGTACAGGTCAATGGGCAGTACGGCGTCCATGGGAATGACGCCCATCTGTTTCAGCGAGCTGAAAAGGCTGAAACATACCGTGCATACGATACCGGCAAAGATGGCCCGTCCGTCACCGAGCTTGGTGAAGAATCCGAGTAGATAAAGTCCGAGCAGACCACCGGCGGCCAAAGCCGTCATGGTGGTGGCGGTGTCTTGCAGGGTCTTTCCTTCGAACATCTTGAATAAGATGGCCGAAATAATCATGGAAACACCGGCCGCCGCAGCGAACCATCGGGCTGCTTTGAGGTAGTGCTGATCGTCGGCGTCCGTCTTAATACGACGACGGTAAATGTCCACGATGCAGACCGTGGATACGGAACTGATACTGGAGTCCAGGGAGGACATGGCAGCAGCCATAACGGCCGCGATTACCAGCCCGGAGATACCGGCGGGCAGGACGTTGAGCACGAAGTACGGCAGGATGCCTTCGGCCGCCTTGCCGTTGGCGCCAACAAGCATGTCCATGGCTTCCTGGGTGGGGTACGCCTGATAGAAGGCGTAGAGGGCCGTTCCGAGGAACATGAAATAGCCCCAAATCGGGATGCTGGCG